>CANPWI010000055.1 GCA_947584125.1 uncultured Clostridia bacterium | reverse complement strand
TTAATAAGTGAAATAAATAATCAAGATGAACATAATCATCAAGAAAAAGATGGGCATATTTGGCTTAATCCTCAAAACGCAGTTATTATGATTGACAATATATTAGAAGAAATAATAAAATTAGATTCAAAAAATAAGCAATTTTATACAGATAATGCTTCAAAATATAAGAGAGAAATTTTAGATTTAGATAAAGAAATAGAAACTACTTTAAAAAGAAATAATATAAATGCTTTAGTTTTTGGAGGAGAATTTTCATATAGTTATTTTTGTCAAAGATATGATATAGGAGTTGTTAGTTGCTATACTGCTTGCGGAGAACATCAAGAACCAAGCATTAACAGAATTCAAGAAGTTATTAATTATATAAAGGATAATAACATTTCAAGTATTTTTTATGAAGAATTGTCTGAAGGGCAAGTTAGTCAAATGCTTTCAGAAGAAACTAAAGCAAAAGCTAAAGTTTTCAATACATTACATAATATTACTTATGAAGAAATAAATCAAAACAAAGATTATGTGAGTATTATGAAGGAAAATCTAAATAAGATTATAAAATAATGAATGAAAATTTATATAAGGTTGTAGAATAATGAATGAAAACCTAAATAAGATTATAAAATATTGAATGAGAATTTATATAAGATTGTAGAATAATGAATGAAAATTTATATAAGATTATAGAATAAAGAAGGAAAATCTATATAAAATTGTAGAATAATGAGGGAAATATATGATTTTAGAAATAAATGATGTAAAAGTAAGTTATAATAATCATGTAGCAATTGAAAATGTTAATTTCAAAGTTGAGCAAGGTGAATATATTGCTTTAGTTGGGGAAAATGGTTCTGGTAAAAGCACTTTAATTAAAGCTATTATGGGATTGGAAAAATTAGATTTGCGGAAGTATAAAACTTAGTTTAGATTTTAATGAAATATCATATCTTCCTCAAACAAATTTAAAGGATATAAATTTTCCTGCAACAGCTCGTGAAATTATAATGACTGGGTGCCAAAAGCACAAAAAAATTCCTTTTTACACAAATGAAGATAAAGTTAATTTTAAAAATGTAATAAAAGAATTAAAGATTGAAGACATTGTTAACAAAAGAATAGGGGATTTGTCTGGTGGACAGAAGCAAAGAATAATGCTTGCTAGAAGTTTAATTAGAAATCCTAAGATGATTATTTTAGACGAACCTTTAACTGGGCTTGATAGTAACATCACGAAAGAATTATATAAAATTTTAGAGAGATTAAACAAAGAAAAAAATATTACAGTTATTATGGCAACTCATGATATTGATGAACTTGAAAATATAAAACCTAGAATTATTTGCATTGGAAAAACTATAAAATATGATGGAAAATTTGAAGAATGGAAAGGATTTTAAGATGCAAGAAATAATCAATTTAATGAATTATACCTTTATACAAAGAGCATTAATTAGCGGATTGGCAATTTCTTTTTGTGCGGCTTTAATTGGTGTAGTATTAGTTTTAAAAAATTATTCTATGATTGGGCATGGACTTCGGAGAAGTTGGATTTGCTGCGATTAGTCTTGCTATGGCATTAAATTTACCAGAGCTTTCAGTTTCAGTTCCATTAGTTATTATTTCTGCAATTATCATTATGTTTGTTAGCCAGAAAAAGGGGGAAGCAGGTGATGTAAGCATTGCTTTAGTTGCTTCTCGGAGCTTTAACTTTAGGTGTTATAATAACTGCTTTAACATCTGGATTTGGGGCTGATAGTTATAATTATATGTTTGGTAGCATTTTGGCAATGAAACAATCTGATGTAATTTTGAGCGTAATTTTGTCGATAGTATTAGTTACGATTTACATAATTTTTTATAATAGATTATTTTTAATTAGTTTTGATGAAAATTTTGCAAAATCTTCAGGAATAAATGTTACATTTTATCAATTTTTAATTGCTTTAATTACAGCATTAGTTGTTGTTTTAGGAATGAGAATGATGGGAACTCTTTTAATTTCTAGCTTAATAGTATTTCCTGCAATAATCTCAAAGAAATTAACAAATAGCTTCAAAGGACTTGTTACAGTTAGCTGTATTACATCTATCATTTGCTTTTTAGCTGGAATTTTAGTATCTTTTTATTTAGACTTACCTGCTGGTGCATCAATTGTTTTAGTGTATATGATTTTGCTTATTATTGTTAATATTTTAAACAAGTTAGTAAAAATATAGAGATGTATTAATAGCTGGAAAGATTGGGAAAAAAATTAAAAAAACATATTGACAAATTTTTTTGATATGGTATAATAATATTCGTTAGTGATATTATAAATAAATTTTTAAGCAGATGTGGCGAAACTGGTAGACGCACAGGACTTAAAATCCTGCGGAACTCAAACTTCCGTGCCGGTTCGATTCCGGCCATCTGCACCAAAACCATTGAATTTTAACCAAATTCAGTGGTTTTTATTTTTATTTAAAAATATTTGTAAGTGTTGATATTACTGCATTTTATTAATTTTCATTATTCAAACCATTTTCAAAATTATTTAAAAATATTTGTTATTTTTTTATTTCTGCACACAATATGCACACACGATTTGCACACAAAATAATCTCCGAAATAGTATTGAAATATAGTATTACAAGTTTTGACAAAAAAATTTCATGCACACAAAAAATAAGGCTGTAAAAACAGCCCTATTTCAAAAAAATTATATAATTATCTTTCTTCCTCAAAGTCTTTTAATATATATTGTGTTAATTCGTTTACTTCCTCACTAAGCAACTCTAACCAATTATCACTATATTTTGAAAGTATAGACTTTTGTTCAGGAGTTAGAGTATTTATTAAATCATTAAATAATTTTGTTTCTTTTTTGAATAATTTATCGAGTTTAGTATTATCTCTTTGTAAATAACTTACAATATCATCAACTCTATATATGTAATTTCGTTTCTTAAATTCAGTATAGGTTTCTAATTTTTTTTCTTCTGTTTCAGTTTCGGAATTTAATTCATTTAATTTCATTATTTATATTACCACCTTTCTATTATTTTTCCTTATTAAAACTACATATAAATTTATCTACAAGTCGTTTTAGTTTTTCTTTTGAAAAATCAAACAATAAACTAACGTATTCAAATGTTTTATCAATGTAATCCTTAAAGAGCATTATTTCTTCTTGTAACTCTTTATTTTCTTGCTTTAAAGTATAATTCTCTTTTTGTATTTGTTCTGCTTTATAGATTGTTGCTTCAACTATATTTTTAATTCTAGAATATCTTTTTGCAATAGTATTGAATTTTTTAATTACTCTTTTATAGTCATTTTTTATAATTTCAATATCATTGCTATTTTTTTCTTGTTCCAAACAACTTGTATTTTTTAATATTTTTTGTATTTCATAATTAGTAACTTTCTTTAGGTTTTCTATTGGAATATGCTCATTTTTTTCATTATTTCCTCTCTCTAAATCAAAACCAGATTTTATCATATATTTATGAAAATTATCTTGAAGTATTTTATAACTGTCTTTTCCTTTCCAAAATTCGCTACAACAAATTTTATCTATTACTTTTCCACTCTTTTTATCAAAGCTATGCACAACAGGAATAAAAATCAAGTGCATATGAGGAGTAGCTTCGTCTAAATGGACATTTGCTGAAAGTATATATTTTTCTCCTAAATTTTTATAATTTTTTACAAATTTATATGCTGTTTCAAAAAATCTTCTTGTTTCTTTTTCTCCTATATTTTTAAAATACTCGTTATCAGAAGTTATTACATACTCGCATATAATATTACTATTTTTCTTTATCCAACCTTTTAAGTTATTTTCTTGTCGTATTTGGTCGAATTTTTTTAAATAACTCATATCACATTTTTTAATTGCATAGTTCTTATATGTATTCTTATGATTTATGTTTTTATTAGTATAACTTGTGTTTTTTCGTTCATTATGCCTGTAAATTCCATTTAAGCTTGTTCTATTATATTTTTCATTTCTTATAATAGCATAACTCACATAGAACCACCTATCTTTCATTATTGAAGTTTTTATTTATTCTCTTTCCCATATATCTAGTTAATGTAGCAACAGACTCCTCTAAATTTTCTCTTAATACATCTCCTAAAGGTACATCACAGTCAAGCCAGTCTTTATAAAATTCATTTAAAACATCATCTTGTAATATTATCATTTCTTTTTCAGTGTCGTATAATTCCATATTTTTAAGTTCTTCTTTTAACTCATCTTTAACTGTAATTTCATAAGCTCTATCAAATATTTCTTTTTTGTTCTTTGTCATTATTTCTTTGCAAAAATCTTTATATTCTTTGTCCAATTTATCAGCAAGTTTATTATTCAAATCAATTCTTTTTTTCATATCAACATTTTTTGTTCGATTTCTTGAGGTTAAAATGTATTCTTCTAAATCAATTTTTCCTTTTTGATATTTTTTTAATAAATCTTTATTTTTCATATTTTTATTTCTCCTTTTCATCTTATTTTTATTATATCTTCAAGTGGTTTGCTAAAAATTCACTTTCATCGGCTTGCTCAAATTTATAAAAAGAATTTCATTCTCTAACATACTAGAGAAACAAAGTTTCTCTGTATGATTAAGGGGAAAAATTCCCCTTAATAAACCCCTTTTCAAGATTATTTAAAATTATTAAATGTATTCATTTAAATACATTTAAATAATCTTGATACAGAAAACCTCTGTCGGTTTTCCGTACCTTTCCACTTTATTTATAAAATTAATTAAATAAATTTAATTAATTTTATAAATTTATCTTTCGTGTTCATTACTAAAATCAGTATTTATTCCTCTGCAAAGTCCGTCTATAAATGCGTCTATTTCAGCCCAAGTTTTAAAGCAATTCTTATCATCAACAGAATACCAGTCCTTATTTGAGTTCTTTTTGTCTACTATTGCAATAGCTTTATTATATGTATAATCACTTGATATTTTTAAAAGTAGCAACTTTTTATTACTATCAGAAAGCATATACTCATTTAAACCGTCTATTCTATTTTGTATTTCCGACTTATTCAATTTCTTTTTCCTCACTTTCTTTTGAAATATCCTCAATAAAATTATTATTTTCAGTTAAAAGATTATTAACATTTACAATATCATTATTCATATAGTAATTATTCACTTTTTCAAGCTCAGCTTCTTTATATTTATTGAAAACAGAAGTATAGGTATTTAAAGTTATTGATACATCAGTATGTCCCATTAACCTTTGAAGTGCAACTGCTCTCATACCTGCTTCGACACATCTTGTACCGTATGTATGTCTTAAACTATGAGAAGTAATATTTTTTATTCCCATTTTTTCCAATATTTCCTTTAATCTTCTATTAGCGTTGTTAGGTCTAACATAGTTTCCATGAGGATCTAAAAATAATTGTTTATCTTTATTATTTTCTGCTAATCTCATTTGATTGATTATTTCTTCTCTTATGAAAGTTGGAATAGGGACTTCTCTAATACCAGCATAAGTTTTAGTTGAGTTTCCCATTATAACTTTATGGTCTTTATCTGTTGTTAAAGTTTTATTTACTGTAATTAAATTTTTTTGCAAATTAATATCTGTACTTCTTAACGCTAATACTTCTCCAATACGAAGTCCTAAATACATTTCTATCAAATATGCTACCTTATATGGTACATCTGCAACACAAACATTCATTAAATAATTTGTAAGTGCCTGTTGTTCCTCAATTTCTAATGCTCTAACATTTTTCCTTTCTTTATTACTTTTTGGACAAATAACATCATGCATAGGATTTCTTATTATATATCCTTTGTCCATACTTTCTTTAAATATTTGTGTAAATTGTTCTTTTATCTTTTTAATAGTTGAATTACTGTAATCTTTAAGTGTATTCAAATAATTTTGAATATCTTTACTTGTTGTTTCATCTATATTCTTTGTAGCAATAGGACTTTTCTCAATAGTTTTAATTGTTTCTAATATTCTTGAATAAGTTCTTTCTCCAATCAAATTCAAATCCAGTTTCTTTTTAGCATTTTCACGCATAAATTGATTTAGTGGTATACCATTATTTTTTATAAATAAATCATTTCCCTTTTGATATTGAATACTTGTCAAAAAATTTTTGGCTTCTTGCTCTGTTAAGAAGGATTTTGTTTTTCTTTTTTCTTGTGAAATATTTTTATCAGTAATATAATAAATACATCTCCAAATTTTACGAGTATTATCAAAATAAATACTACCAACTTTTTCTTTTTTACTTTTCACAATGTCACCACCTAAATTCTTTTACTCATTTTCCATATTAAATAAGCAATTAACATTATCTGATTTGATTTACCAATATTTATAGAAGGGAAATCACTTCTTTTAAATGTTCTGTATGCTATTGTTTCGCAAATATTTAAGTCATGCATAACATCTTTTACACTTAACATTCTAAAAGGGTTTTTTATTCTTTTTATACTTTCTATTGCCATAAGTTGTTCTATAGTTATTGGTTTTTCTAAATTTATATTTATTTTTTTATCTTCTTTTGTATCAATTTCATTTACAAATTTCATTGTCATATTATCTATTTCATTCATCTTAATACTCCTTCTATTCTTACTCTTAATAAAACTTTAATCTGTATTATTTTTTAAAAAATTCAAAATAAAACTTTGTATTCCCAAAATCATTTTTAGTGTTTCTTCACTATCAAAGTATCTCTTTTTACTATTCTGATATAAAAACATATTGTCTTTGTCAATTTCCTTTTTTATAGTAAAATTATTTTTTCTTTTAAAATTATTGTTTTTGATATTAGGAATATATCTGTATTTCTTGTCAAAATTTTCATAATTAAAACTTACTCTTTTTAAAAATTCCATATATTCAATTATTTGTTGTTTTGACAATGACTTAAATTCTTTATTCTCTATACAAGTAAGAATTATTTTTCCCTTTATGCTTTTTCCAATACTCAAAAATTCAGTATTAATATAAATATTAGGTTTTAAATTTTCTCTGTTTTTTTGTGCTATTATTGTTATATTTTCATAAGGAATATATTCTATTGAGCCACCAATCAAGTTTTCAAAAGCACTTTTTTTATTTTGAATTTTCTTTAATTTTGCGTTTTTCCCAATTTCTTTGTAAATAACTATAATTTCATTATTGTTCATTTAAATCACTACTTTCTTTTTTTAGATTTAATAAATATTTCTCATAAGATAACTTGTCAAAATATTTTTGATTTTTCTTATCATCTAGACTAACTATATTTTCTGTAAATAAATTATCATTCTTTTTGGTTATTTTTTCTTTGGTAATAGATTTTGAAAACTTTTTCATACTTTGAAATCTCCTTTTATTTGATTTCTAGAAATCTTTTTTGTTCGAACTAACTTAATGATACAAGCATTTTTCTCCAATTTGTTTATAAAGTGAAATAAATTGAAGTATTTTAAAAAACTTTGAGAAAAATTTGAATAACTTGAAAAAAAGTGAGAAAATAATTTCAAAAAAATCTTTGAAATACGCTAAAAATAGACCAAAAAAGAACGTGAGTTTTTTTACTCACGTTCTTTTAAAAATATATATCATTCTTCGTAATCTTCTTTATTATTAATATTCATATACCATGCATCTAATTTTTTCATACTCTCAAATTCATTTTCTGTTATTTTTAAACTATCTAGTAATTTTTCTGAAAAATCTATATCTTTTTTTGATAAAATACATTTTCTTTCATTTGGTACATTATCATTATTTGTTACACTTAAAGCCCCCATCATCAAACCTTCTAAATTACTCGATATATTAACAACAACTTTTCCTACTTCCAATTTACTACTATTAGGTTTATAATTTTCAAATATCATAATAGCTGTATGATTATCCGCTAATAAATATCCTGTCATATATATTTTATTTGTTTTGTAATCTAATAAATTGACTGTGACATTTTCAAAATGTTCCGTTATTTCTAATTTAAATTTTAACTTGCATATTTTTTTGGTAGTAGGGTAGATGCCTTTATAATATAGATATATTATTTTAGAATGAAAAGGATTTTTACTATTTTCTTTATTAATAATATTACTAGAATTATCTAATAACTCACTAACATTTATTCCTATTTCATTACACATAATACAAACTTGTTTTATTGTAGGAACAGTTACACCTTTTTCAAATCTACTTATAGTAGCAGTTGTTACATTTAAAGCATAAGCCAAATTCTCTTGAGAAAGTCCCGCTTTTTTTCTAGCATTTTTTAAATTTATTCCAAATTCTTTATCATTATATATAATCATAATACACCTCTTTTTGAATAAACTATACACACTTTAATTATACTATATTTTAGTAAAAAACTCAATTTTTTAAACAATAATTCAAAAGGGAAAAAAGGGAAACAATAAGAATTGACCAGTAATGAAAAGTATGTTATATTAGATATGCTTTAGAACTTGGCAGTTCGAGTTATAAAGTAAGTTGACTTTAAGGTAATGAATAGTTATTAATATCTTAGTCGACTTTGGGTGAAGATACTAAAAAATGGAGAAATTTGTATGAAAAAAATTTATCGTACATTATTAGCTATCGTTCTAATTGTAGCGTTGGGATTTACAGCCAACTCAACAGTTTTTGCTGCTGAAGCTCCTACATCTGATGAGCCAGAAGAACAGTTATATACCTGCTCATTCGATATGGTTGACGGTGTTGTTCAGCCGCGTTCTGTTTTTGGAAACTTAGTATTAGACTATCCTTCCACAAGTGGATATATGAATGTAACTGGCACTGCTAATAAAATAGGCTTTACCTTTATGTTATCAGACCCTTCAAAAACAGGTGTTGGTACTATAAGGTTTGAAAAAAACCTGTATAAAGTTCAAGCTTATGTTGATGGTAGTTATACAGTTCCTGTTGACAGCAAATACCATGCTGGCACCTTCAAAGGTGATGCTTCTTACATAACAGAAGGATCTTGGCATGTAATAGTAACATCTTCTGTACCATTCTTTTATGTAACTATGGCTGTTGGAAATTAAAAAAAATTTGGTTTAAAAAAATTCTTAATGAATTAGTTTTAAAATCAAACACCCTTAAGTAACTAATAATTTATCTTCACCCTAAAGGGCGTAATATCTTTTTAAGATATTGCGCCCCAGACTGTTGACAAACCCTAGAAATTTTTCTAGGGCTTTTCTTCATATTTTATTTTCTTTCATAAAAAAATAAAAAT
>CANPWI010000054.1 GCA_947584125.1 uncultured Clostridia bacterium | reverse complement strand
AGCAAATGTTTAGTACTATCAGCATATACTAAATCTTTATATTCTTGTGATGTTTGATACATAACTTTCTCCTTTTATTTTTGGGCATCTACTAATTTTTTTTGCATTAAATTAAAAGACACTTTCCATTTACTTTTGGAAGTGTCTTCATCATTTCCTGTTTCTATCATTTCAGTTGTTCTTTTAGATACACGAAAAGGAGCAGTAATAATACCGCCCCTTTACACTTGGACATTTAACTGTAACAATTAAAGGATTTTTATATGTTAATTGCATTAAATCTTCCGCCTCTTTTTCAGTACAATAATCCCAACTCATTTCTAACTTTAACATACCTACTGCTATTGGATTATCTATTAATTCTCCTGTAGTTGCACTTGTATAACTATCATTGTCTGTATCTTCTATATTATCTTTATATGTACTTGGAGATTTTTGAGTTACTCCATCTACCTTCCATAACATATTCTTATCCTCCTACTAAAAGTAAAAGAATGTCATTTCTGACATTCTTTTTTGTTCAAGAAAGTTTAGGTAGGTTGACCTTCCTACATCTCCTAACTATGGGTGGCGGCTGCCTGTTCCGCCCTCAGAAACTTTCTTATATACGGTAGAAGCACTTGCTTATTGCAAATGCTTCTCGTTAACATAGGCAATTGGTAGGTCTGCCAAGTCCCTACATCTCTTTAACCTTTACAGGTGCGTGGAAGGCAAAATCGTCCACCTCAATTCCTATATTCTTATTGTACTTTAATTATAACACTTTTATTCATTTTTGTCTAGCTTTTTTGAATAAATTACTTTTCCTTTATTTTTTATTGTTTGCTCCCAGCTTTTGTCTCTTTGTCTCATTATTGTTATTATTGAATTTTTATTGTATATAACTTCTTTTCTATCAGTTGCTAACTTAACTACAACCCTCGCTTTTTTGTCTATTTGTTTAATATGTTTAAGATAAATTAAGGTGTCTTTTTGTTTATATTCTTCGAGTATTATATCTGGGTTTTCTATTATTTCTTTTAAATAATTTTTCACTTGATTATATTCATTCTTATGATATTTCAAAATATGATTATTTAGTCTTTCATATGTTAATATTAAAGTTTCTGTTATTATTTTATATTTATAATCGCTTATCTTATTTTTATCTATCTTACCTATGTTAATATATTCTTTCATTTTTATTCCTTTCAATTATATTTTATACTATTTTAACATATTTTTCAATATATAATTTTATCCCCCTACTAATGCTTCCAAATTTTTTCCTGTTCTTCTTCTTTTATTTCTTAAATCATCTAATAATATTTGTCCGAGTTTTTCATTTCCTACATTTACAGTTAAATATATAGGTTGTTCATTATTATTTTGATATCTTGATAATACTCTATCAAATACTTCTTCCATTTTATTTTCTGGTGTTACAATTTCTGGATTACTGCTTGCTCCTGAATACTCTCCTCCTATAAAGGCTGTTTCTTCATACAATACTCCACCTTTTGCTAATCGTGGTAATGATATTTCGCTTAATCTTAAGTTTATTGGATTTAAACCTATTAATGAACCTACTGCATTTGCAATATCACTTATTCCTCCTAAAACAAAGTTTATTCCTTTTATAACACCATTTACAAAACCTTCTATACCACCTAGTATCAAATTAACAACACCTTTTATTATACTCCAAATAGTATCCCATACTCCACTAATAACATCTTTTATTCCATTCCATGCTTTACTCCAATTACCTGAAAATACACCTGTAATAAAGTCTATTAACCCTCCAAAAGTTTGACTTAATCCTTCTATAATACCTTTAATTACTCCAAACACATTTTCAAAAACTGGTTTTAAATTTCCCCATATAAAATCTATTATAGGAGATAATACATTTTGCCATAACCAATTGAATACATCAATTACTGCATTAACAATTGGTATAACTGTATTATTTAAAACCTCACTTATTCCTTCAAAAGCTTTTCCCAAAATATTTCCTATGGCTTGTCCTAATGGAACTACTACATTTTCCCATAAAATCTTTAATACATCTGATATTATTTGAAATACTGGTGTTAACACATTTCCTACAAATTGTCCTAACGGTACTAATACATTATTCCATAGGTTCTCAAATGTACTTATAACTATTGGCAAAACTGTTTCTGCTATATATTGTAATGCTGGTATTATAAAATCATTCCAACAACTCGTAAACATTCCATTTAAAAAATCTGCTAAAGGTTTTAATATTTGTATTAATCCATTCCAAGCATTCTGTAAGTCGGGAATAACTGTATTTGTAAAAAATTGAAATAGTGGTTGCAAATTCTCTGCAAGTGTATTTATAACATTCTGAAAACTATTTCTAACATCTTCATTTGTCATAAATACATATACCAATCCTGCTGCTAAAGCAGCAATTACACCAATTACTATTAATATCGGTGCACTCAAGCTTGAAAATACTCCACTTAAAATTCCAAATGCTTTTTGAACCTGTGTTATTTCTTTTTTTATGCTATTAAAATTATCTATTATTCCTGAAATGATTGATAATCCTTGTAATGCTACTATCAAGCCACCTATTGCAACTATTATTCCTTCAATTACTGTTGCTGTATTTTCTCCAAACAAACCTGTTAATATTCCATCAATCGATCCTATTGCATTTTTTATTACTTCCTTTATTGCTTCCCATATACCAGCCCAATCTATATTTTGAATAAATATCTTAACGCTCTCTCCTATCGCCTGCCAATCAACTGTTGCTAAGAACGAACTTATAGAATTTAATATTCCTTTTATTCCTTCTCCTAGAGTTCTTCCTGCTGTTGCCCAATCTACATTTTGGAAAAATCCATTTATAGAATCCCCTATTGCTTTCCCGAATTGTTTCCAATTAAATGTAGTAATAAAATTATATCCAAAATATATAACTGTATTTAATCCTTGAGCAAACGTATTTCCTACTAAATTCCAATTTATTGTTTCTATAAATCCATTTAAAAAATTTGCTATATTAGTTGCTATTTTTCTTGCAGTATTTTGAATTTTATCCCAAGGTATACTTTCTAATGCATTATTAAGTTTTTCTCCTAATAAAGCCCCAACTTGGTACCAATCTCCATTTTTTATTGCATCAAAAATATTGCTTTGAATATTTTCTACTCCAGATAAATCAAAACTTGGTGCTACACTACCACTTCCGCCACCACTATTCGAATTATCCTGTGTTTGTACATTATTAATTTCATCGTGTATTCCTGCTAATTGTTTTGCTTCTTTTGTTGCTTTTTTAGTATTTCCTGCTACATTTCCCATTGATTTAGCAGATGCATTTGCAAATATATTTACTCTAAATAAAGCATATACTACACTTTGAATAGCTTTCATTAATTGATCTACTAAATTAGTTACAAATTGTATAACTGGAGCTAACACTGAACCCATTGCATATTTCATATATTCTATATTTGCACTTAATTGCTGTGCTCCTGCATTTTGACTAGATAACCAACTTTGTGCAGATTGACTCAAAATACTATATATCCCACGTAATGAAAATAAAGCACTTGCATACTTTAAAATATGTCCTAATCCACTTTTTAAACTTTTCCCCATTCCTTTTATATTGTTTGTTATATTTTGTGTTATTTTAGGCATTTGACTAAAACCATTTTTTAAACTTCCTATACTTCCTTTTGCCTGATCTAATTTACTTTTAAATGCACTAAAAAAACTAGTCATTTTACTTTGACTAGTTCCTGTTTGTTGTGTTTCTTGTCCTAATTCAGACATTTTTCCTTTTGCTGATTCCAATAATGCATTGTATTTTATAATTTCTTGATTTAATTTATCACTTTGACTAATTAAAGATGTATAATTAGTGTTATTTTCTAACCTATTATAGGTTTCTTGTTTTATTCTTTTGTTTCCTGCATCTGGCATTTCTTTTATAACTGCTTGGTTAGTATCTGCCCTTATTTTATCTAAAGTATCATTTGTTATATTTAATTTCATTTGTCGGGCATTTATCTTTTTTTGCAGGCTGTCTATTTCTTTTTTTAGTTGAGTTATTTGCTCTGAAGCTTCTTTGTTGTTTACTGTTAATTTTATCTCATTATTTTTACTTGATTTTTTTAAATCTGCTACTTTCTTTTTTACAAATTGCACTGCTTGTTGTACTTTTCCTGTTATACCGCTAAAATCTGCATTGTTCATTTGTTCTTTAATTTGTTTTACTTGTTTTTTTATTTCTGGTACAAGTTTTTGAAATTGCTTTACTGCTCCTTCTATATTTGCTTGTACCAAAATATCTATTTCTTCTACAGTAATTTTTCTCACCTCTTTTCGGGCAAAATAAAAGCACCAGCTATATACTGATGCATAAAAAAACACCTACATAAGTAAGTGTTTTCATTGATTATTGATTATTGCTTGTATAGTTGCTATACATTTTTGAGCATTTTCATATGCCTTTTTATAAGCAAAACTATTTTTATCAATTTTATAATTAATTAATCTGTACATAATAATCGGATTATTTATATCTTTTACTGTTATTTTTATAGATAAGTTTGTACAATAGTCTATATTTATAGTATGAGTATTAACTTTAGTTTTGGATTTTACTTTTGCCTTGCCTGAAGTTCCTCCAATTATTGCCCCTACTGGACCAGCTATTCCTAATCCTATTAATCCTTTTATTGGTGCAACATGCTTTTTATTTGTTCCTTTTGTTATATTTGTTCCAGTAGTTTTTGCGATAGATTGCCCATCTTCTATTAACTCTGCATCTATTAAATCTATAAAATTAACTTCTCTATTGTATATTCTTACTTTCTGATATTCTTCATTTAAAAAGAAATTATTAACAACTTTTTTCCATTTAGCATTTTCAAATTCTGTCATTTTACGTTTTTCTTTGCTTTCTTCACTTAATGAGATTTCATAGATGTCTTTAATCCAACCTATCAAAAACAATCCACCCGTAAATAAGTATAATATTCCTTCTCCAATTTTTCCAACATAAAATTTATGTAATCCAAAAATTCCTCCAAAAATGCATAATATCAATTCTATTTTTTGTTTTACTCTTGTTTCTTCCAAAATACAATTCCTCCTTTTATTTTTTAAAAAAAGTATATTATTACTATTACAAAATGTCAATATTTTTTACAAATTTTTACTTTTTTTAAATAAATCTTTAAAAGTTTTTCTAAGAGGAACTATTTTAGGTTTTTTACGCATACTATCTCCTTGTAGAAGTTTATCTGTTACTGCTTCTTGTAATGTTATTTCTTGTTTAAAATCTTCTATTGTTCTTATAAATTGTATTTCACAATATAAATATATTTCTCTGTATGGACTACTCCAAAATTCTCTAGGAGATGTTTCAAAATAATATGCTAGTGGTTCTAATCCATATACCATATCTTTTAATGTTTTTGCTTCTTTTAAGTTGTTAATTATATCATCTAAATTTGAGATTTTGTTTGTTCTATTGCCTCTTGTTCTACTATTTTTGTCATTGCTTTTTCTGCTGATTCTTTCATTAAACTGTTCATATCTATTCCTGATAAAGGATTTGATATCTTTTGAGTTAAATCTTTCTTGCTCATTTTGGTATTGAAAAAACCCTCTTCATTTATTACCTCGGCTATTTCTTTAAATATATCTTCATAGCTTTTATTGTTTTCTTTTTTATAACCATCTAAGAAATCATATACTTCTTCACTTGTTTTAAATGATTTTGCTCCATTTTCTACATCCTCAGCAAATACAAATATGATTTTAGATAATGCATCTAAATTTTTTTCATTCATTGCTTTAAAATATAAATCTTCAAAATTTTTTCCTTTTAATATGTTTGTTATATTTACTATTTTTCTTGTAGTAAATACTAATTCTATTGTTTTATTATTTGTTTTTAATTCCATTTTTACTCTCCTTTTCAAAAGAAAGCAAGATTTTACTCTTGCTCTTGTTTTTCAGAGGTTATTTCCTCTGTTTCTATTTTTTTATTTTTTGTGCTAATTTTTTTACTTGTCCTAACTCTAGCACTTAAAGTAGAACTAAGCGCTGGGTGGAAATTCTTCATAACTTTCTTCTACCTTTGATGTTCTATAAATAGTTACTGTGTCTTTTATCCATTCTTCGTCTGAAAGTTCATCTCCTACTGTTACTAAGCTACCTTGAAATATTTTAACAAGTGGTTTTTCTTCTGCTGGTGCTGTATTTTTAGGATACACTACAAAGAAATATCCATCTTGTCTTTCAATTTCTTTTAGCCATTTGTGTTGTTTATGTGTATAATAAACTGGTACTTCTATTGTTCCAGCTTTTACTTTTCCTGGTCGTGAAAATTCATAATCGATATCTACTGCACTTCCTGTTATTTGTTCTGGTGCTTCTTCTAATGCTGGTATACTTTCTGTTAAGCATATTTGAGTTACATCTGCTCCTTCTTTGGTTTTTGAATAGTACAATTTTGATAATGTACTAACATCAGGCATTTCATCATAAAATGTTTTTGGTTCTGCCATATTTATCATTCCTTTCTATCTTACATATTCAAATGAGTTAGTTATCGCATTATATCTAACTTCATAAGTTGTTATTAGCCTATATTTTTTAGTTATAGGGTCAAATAAAATAGGACTAGTATTAGTCCTAACAATGTTCTTTTTTCTTAATTCTAAATCTGTGTTATTTGCCATTTCCATTATAAATCTTTGCTTATCTCCCCAATGTTCAATAGTTACTTGAAATGTTTTTCTTATTGGTATAGCATTTCTTGACTTATTTACACTTTCAAGAGGTGTATTAATTACTCTTACCGGAAATTTACTTTCTGTTGTAGGTGTTGTTAAAGTTGTTTCTGTTTTGTTTTTCTTAATATCTTCTATGTTTTCTAACATATCGTTTAGCATATCTGACATTTGTTCAGTTGTAAAATCTTTCATTACTTAGCCACCTCTCTTAGCATTCCATTTATTTTTTTTGTTACTATTTCCTTGTTTTCTTCTCTAGTTTTAAATTCAGCATCTGTCATAAAGTGATTACTTTGCACACCATGAGCAATATAAAATTGTGTTTCATTTATTGTTACAATAGGATAATTCAATGTTCTTTCAACCTTATTTACTGGGATAAACCATTGTGTAAAACCACTTTTTATAAAGTGTTCTGTAGTTCCAACATGAGGTAATTCTGCAAATTGTCCGTGTTCCCCAATGTTCAAACATACTCCAAGGCATCTTTTCTTTACTTGTATATACTCTTCCTTTTACTTCCATATTAGAAACATCAACTAATTCAACTAATATTCCTTCTTGATTATGACCGCTTTTCTAACTTTATTGCATATCCTTGAATGTTTTTTAATACATCTTCAATACTTTGTTCTATTGTTTTTGGAAGCTCTTGAATTATTTTTTCTATCTTTTTGAAATTATGTTTTACATTTACTTTACAATTAAATTTTATACTCATATTATTCTCCATTATATTGTTCTAATTTGTATAAAGTAGTTCTACCTATTTGTGGATTATCAGTTACAGTATAGTCAGGCTTAAATTTTTCTTGGGTTGATATATCTGTTAATGATATTCCATTACCTTTTTGTATATCATAATTCATAGTAGTTCTGCCATTTACTATACTATAATCTACCTCTCCTGCTGAATTTCTGTCTAGTTCGTTTAAATCATGTTGCAAATTTAAAAAGGCTGTTTTAGTTTTAGTATTTAAAGGTTTATAATGCCATTTTTTAGTTCGTTCGCCATGTTCTTTTACTTCTTCATAGTATGAAACCCATACTTCTGTTAGATCTCTAAGTAACATTATGGTAGCCTCCTTAATCCATTATTTACAATATCATTTCTTAATACTTCAATTATATTTTCATAAGAATTACTAATACTACCTTCATTACGACTTTGTAATCCTTCTCCACCTCTTGCTAAATAAATTGCTTTAACTGCCTTTTTTATATAAGGAAATAATCTTTTTTTATTTTCTTCTGTTTCTTCTCTATGTGAAATATCTAAGGCAACAGAATTTGTTTCTTCTAATATATCCTTTAATACTTCTTCATCATTTCTATAATTAACATCTAAGTCTGTTATTATTTTTTCTAAATATTCTTCCATTCCATTGCCTCCTTAATTATCCTTTTTGTGGTAATAAAGTTAATAAATCTTCCTTTGTTGCTTTTTTATTGTACTCTATTCCTAATTTGTCTAATTGCTCTTTTATTTCTGGTACTGTTACACTTTTAAAACTCTTTTGCTTTTTTTCTTCTTTTCCCATTATTGCCAACATAAGTTAATCCTCCTTTTAAACTGCTTCACTTGCCTGTGCTAATGTTACACCTGATATATCAAGTGTTCTTGTTGCTTCTACTTTACCAGTTACAGTAATTGTAATTGGTTTTTTCTCATTAAGTTTTAGTAAATACTGATAATCAGTTGTACTTAACGTAGTTGGGCTTCCACCTTCAAATGAACAGGTTACTCTATTTCCTTCATCTTTTGCTTGTGGAAGTTCTAAAACTAAATAGTTTCCATCTCCACCTGCACCTGTTATCCCTGTTATATGATTTGATGTACCAGTAACTTTGTCTCCGCTTATTTGAATACCTGTTTGAATATCTTTTACTGTTTTGTTTGTGCCTGTAATTGACATCTCATTACTTGGTATTGCCACTTCTACAGTGGCTTTACTAGGGTGTAACTTTTGAGATTATTTGTGCGATTGCAATTTCTTTATGGTCAAAATAGGTTTTCTTTTCTACATCTCCATCATTTACTAGTTCCCAGTTTTCTCCTTTGGCTAATTCTTCATCTGTTGGAGATAAAGTTACTTGTGATTTTTTTGTATAAGAAATTCCATAAGGTGCTATACAAAGTCTTTCTCTTGAATATAGATAATCTCTATCTTCATCAGGATCTCTTAACATTTCATATGGTACTTTTGCTCCTAAGTCTTCATAATCAAATACGCCATTTCCTAGTACATAAGTAATATAATTTCCTTCTTCGTCTATTGTATAAGCATCATCTACTAATACTAACTTACCATTCCATTGAGCTAGATTTAATTGTCTTTCTAGTCCATTTGCATCGTTATATGTTAAATAAGTTAATAGTTTTTGATTTTCTAATTGAGTTGCAATATAAGAATGCATAATAGCCATTGCATATTTTGCTTTTTTATCTCCTGAAG
>CANPWI010000053.1 GCA_947584125.1 uncultured Clostridia bacterium | reverse complement strand
ATTATATGTCAAATAAATTTGGAATATTCTTGAAGAATTGAATACATATAAAAACACAACACACTTATAATATAAAATATTTTTATGTTTTTGTCAAAAAAAATTTTTTTTGTTTAAAGCCTTGCTATTATTTAGTTAGATAAATACAAGATGAAAAATTGAAATTACAAAAATATTATTTTTGCAATACAAATCAGGGTAATTTCATAAAATATTATGATTTTGTAATATTACCAATAACTTCCAGTAGCAAATTATCATTAAGCAAGCAGTTAAACATATTAGATTTTACTGTTTGCTTTTTATTTTTTAAATAGCTTTTATGAATGCTTATTCCCATTTTTCTAAATATATTTTATGAAATTACCCTGAGAAAATAAGTAAAGATATTGATTTTTTAAAATTTTATTGTTACAATTTATTTAGATAAATAGTAAATTCCTTTAGACAAAAACCCCATCCCATTGTCTAAAATCTTGGACAGATAGTTTAAAATAAATAAGTAAAATTATATAAATTATAATATTTTGATGAGAAAAATAATTTAATATGGTACAATATAAATGATTTTAATTTATAGAATGATTATACGGCAGAAAAAATACTAGAAAATTTATTAAAAATAATATATATGGGAGAAACATTGGTATTTAGTGAAATAGGTCTTGCAGTTTTTTTGCTGTATAATATCAAAAAATTGTAGAATTGTTGTAAAAAAATGGAGGAACTAAAGATGGTGAATAATTATTCAAAAGCATATAAGGAAGTAATTGAAATATTAAAATTTGTACCAAAAGAGAGTGTTGAAAAAATACCACAAACTATGATTGATACATTTAAAACAAAAATGGATAAAGATTATGATTTTATAGTTGATATAAATAAAAGTTTTGAGGAACAAGATTTGCTAGATGAAACAAAAGCAATTTTGGCTAATATATTTAGAGATTATTGGGCTACACCATATCAAAAAGAAAGAATTGAAGCAAAAGAAAGATATGATAGACAGAAAATGGAAGAAGAAAAGAGAACAAGATATAATGTTGATATTTTTAAGAGAAATGAAAATACTGTAGAACAAGAAGTAACTGAAAATACAGATAAAAATAATAATTTACCAATAAAGGCAAAAAAAGAAAATTTTTTAAAGAAAATTATTATTTTCTTTAAAAAGATGTTTCATATTAACTAGGAGGTAATCTATATGATAGATACTCAATTAATGAAAGTTTAAGATAATAATAAGAAAATTAATGAAATAGTTAGTTCAATAATGAAAATGAGAAGAGATAATAATATAACTATTCAAGTCGGAGATAAATTAGAACCCATAGCTGAAGAAGTATTTAAATTAGTAACTAAAAATATTTTAACAATATATAAAGCTGAATATACACAATATGGTTTTTATAAATGTAGAGGATCTGAAAATGTAAGTTTAAATAATGCAATGCCAGGAGATTGTGCAGGAGGAACAAAAGGATTACAAATAGGAACTAATTTAAATGAAATTTTAAGACATTTTGTATATGCACAACTTGAACAATATAAAGTACAAGAAAGTGGAGCTGAAATAACAGAAAAATATAATGGTAGTGAAAGAGATCAAATGGATTTATTTTTAAAATTTAAAGAAATTTTTGCAAGTGATATGGATTGGGTTATGTCAGCAATTGCACATGAAGCAAAACATACATATGGTGTTATAGGAGGAAATGCATTTTTAAAAGAAGGGATTACAGAACAAACTACAAGAGAAGATTGCGATAAATATGGAATGTATATGGAGCCTACTTCACATACTCAAGAAGCTAATTTTATTAGAAAATTAGAACTTATAGTACATTACTTTTGATAGATAATGCTAATGTACCTTGGATAGACATAGATAGACTTATTTCAACTGGTGACCGAGTTGGTGATGAACCTGAAATTTTGTTTGCACCATCAAAGATTGATGATTTACAATCAATAGATTTAGCAGAATGTATTAATATAGCTAATAATCAAGGAGAAAAAATATTTATTAGTAGCCAAATTTTTAAAAGGTTTTCATCATTAAGGTGTAAAAAAGTGTGTTTGAGTGAATTAGATTATTCAAGTGAAAAATCAGATTTATCAAAAGATGATATATGCAATATGTTTGAACAGTATAAACAAGATTAAAATGCCATTAGAAAAATTCCACAGGATGCAGCAGAATATAAAGAACTATTTCAAAGAATTCAAAATTTTAAACAAAAGTGTTGTACATGGATTCATCAAAAATTTTATGAAATTAATCAGAGTATAGATGATGAAAAGAATAATATAGATGAAAGATAATGAATATAGGAGAAAGTGTATGGAAATACCTGATATGTATAGTGAAGTTTATGAAATATTAAATATTTTAGGGGAAGAATATATTAATAAATTACCAAAAAAATTATATATGAATATTTCAAATTATAGAAATAAAAATAATACCAAAAAGTTTTATATAGATAGATCAATTCAAGAGCAAGACTTGAATCAAGAAACATTAGAATTTATTACATTTTTAGATTTAAAATATTGGTGTAATGATAATGAAAGACAAGTATTAATGGATCAATATGAGGAGAATCAAGAAAGATTTGAAGAAAAAAAAACGTGAAAGATATAATCCAGATAATTTGTTTAAAAATAATAAAAAAGTTATTGAAAAACAAGTAGCACTTGTTGAAGTGAAAAAAACAAAATTACTTAATTATATTAAAAAAGTAAAGTATAAAACCAAAATTTAACACTTTTTAGAGAAGAAGCCTGTAAGATAGTATTTTTCTATATTACGGGCTTTGATAAATTACTAAACTTATAAAATTATAAATTATTTTTATAAAGTTCTGACTTTCTCAAACAATGTTATTATAATGCTTTGTAAAATGAAAGTATTGAAAAAAAATAATAAATAATTTATAATGACAATAAAAGATAAAAGAAATTTTAATGCTATAAAACAGGGATGTTACCTTAAGAGTAAACTGTAAAAAGAAAGAGAGGCTCTTATGAAATCTATTCAGTTAAGTAGAACACTTAATAAAATTTTTAATAATAAGCAATTTATAGAAAGTATAATAAATAGTGGTAAATTTGAAAGAGAATGTTTAGCTACTGTATTGAAATATTATATTACAACGAGAGATACTAATACAAGCTATTCGTATCAAGAAATAGAAGAAATGTATAAAAAAATAGAAAAACAGTATTTATCTGCTGAAGTAAAACAAGACATATTTGAAAGTAAAAAGACTGCAAAAAATTTAACATTAAGTGAATGTGAAAAAATACAACATAGCGAAATAATAGAGCAATATATGACAAATATAATAAGTGATGGAGTCTTAACACATGCATTTAATGGAAATAAAATGTCTTTAATTGAAAAATATGGATTAGACTATGTTAACAAAAAAATGACCAATAGAGAAAAAAAAGAAATTAAAGATAGGAGAGAGTCATTACATCAATTAGAGAATATTTTAGGAAAAAGCAGATTTATCCAAGCTGGTATAGAAAAAGCTAATGGTAATGAATATAATGATGAAATATTCTTAAGCACGCCTGGGGGAACAACAATCCATTATGCTCTGCAACATTCACCAGAAAGATTATATGAAGGACCTCTAAAAAATTTGGTAGGTTTTGGAGAAATAGTAGGAGAAGAAAAAGATTCTTATATATTTAGATGTATAGAGGAAGAAATCTATAGAAGATATGGTGATTCAAGAGAATATAAGCAATATATTCAAATTGCTAGAGATGTGGCTAAATATTACTGTAGTCAAAATCCTGGAATCGCTTTAATAGATATAAATAAAATAAAAGATATAAAAGTGGGTAGAACAAATTTTAACAATACATCTCCTGAAGTTATCTTAAAAAATTGTGTTTTTGACTGGACTAGAAAAATAAGTGACTTTTTTACAAGAGGTTGTTTTGGAGATATGGAAGGTGCAAAAACGGATTTGGCTACCAGAGCAAGTTTTATACCAAAAGATGCCATAAGTATTGTAAATATTATGGATGAATATCAGCTTAATCAAATAAGGTATATGGCTAAAGTAAAAAAAATAGGTAATACTTTTGATGATAAAGAGCCAACCGTAAATCAATATATTGGTGCTATTTTATATAAAAATGATGATATTGAATTTAATGTTATAAGAAAAAAATACGGTGAATTAAACAGATCAGAATTAGAAAAAATAAATGAAGATTTATTAAGCAAAGAAAAGGAAATTTTAGATAGAAGTTTTAAAAAGAAGGATGGAATTAATACTAATGATAATTATAGTTTAAAAGCAGTACTAGAAGGTATGCAAGAAAATAATACTATGACTGAATTATTAGAGAAAGATTTAGAGATAAAAAAAGATAATTTACAATATTGGAGTAGAACACATGGTGAACTACATACTAGAAGAGTTAATTTTTTTGCAACAACTATTATGGATTTGGAAGGCGTTAAAGGAAGAGATAGAGAAATTATATGGCAAATAGTTAAAAATCATGATATAGGAAGACAACACGATTATGAAGATAAAGAACACGGAGAAAAAAGTGTTCAACTGTTAAATAAAAATCAAGATAGATTAATAGAATTTAATGAAGAAGAACAACAACTTATTAAATTTATTATAAAAGAACATTCTATGAGTTCTAAAGAAAATGAACAAGATATTAATGAATTACCATTTGCTATAAGAAAGAAATATGAAAAAGTTTTAAATATTTTTAAAGATGCAGATAAATTAGATAGAGTTAGATTGGATCCGGATAGAATGAATTCAAGAGGTGGTTTAAATATTGAAAGATTATCACTAGAAAGTAGCAAAAAATTAGAATGTTTAGCTTATGAAAGTTATGATAAATTGATAGAGATATTAGATATTAAGCGAGAACAGCTAGAAATCGATAAATTTATGGAATTGTCTAAGCAAATAGAACATAAAAGTCAATCTAAAAATTTCATAGATGAAATAAGGTCAGAAAGCAAATTAAAAGTGGGAATAAAAGGAATTAATAAAATTGTACATAGAGTAAGAGAATTTATTGAATCTAAAGGCAAAAAAAGAGAAGAAGATAGAGAAAATCAAATTAATATGGAAAATGATAAAATACAAGTATCTCCAGAACAACATATTGAAGAAGTTTTTATTGGTAATACAGGACATATGTACCTAGTTCATGATAAGACAAATAATTCAGAATATTATTTCAAACCAGCGGTTTCAAAAAATGGAGCAGAAAGACCATATAGAGCGCATATCCAAGAGGCGGCATATCTAATTCAAAAAATTGTTAATCCAGAGAATGCTGTAAAATGCAATGTTTCAGAGATAATGGGCATGTTTGGAGCAATACAAGAAAGGATTCCTATTGATGCTAATAGAACAAAAGAGTTTAAGGAATTCTTTGATAATGGAAATGGAGAAATTTCACCGGAAATAATAAGTCAATTGGTGGATGAATATTTAGTGGATTTTTGCTTATGCAATTATGATTCACACTCTAGAAATTTTATAATAGATACTAATGGAAAACTGAGAGGAATAGATAAAGAACAATCTTTTAGATATATTAAGGAAGATACTAGTAAAGATATGCAGTTTTCAACTAATTATAATGAACGTTATGGAGAAAATCCAACAGTATATAATCTATTATTTGAAAAGATGAAACAAGGAGAGATATCATACAAATATTTAGAAAGATTAAGATATCGTGCAAGTAGATTAGCGCAATATCCAGATGATCAATATAGGAATATTTTTCAGCAATATGCATATGGAAAAGCAAAAACTCCTCAAGAGGCGGAAAGTCTGTTAGATAATATTGTAGATAGGAAAAAAAATATTCTACAAGAAATAGAGAATTTGTATAATCAAATCTATAATGAACAATTTAAAAATAGAAATAATCAAGCAAATCAGAATACAGAGAATGAGCAAAATCCATTACATAAACAATTTTCTGAACAAGAAATAGGAAAGGCAACAATTGCTACAACTACTATAAAAAAGGGTGAAGCTCAAGAACGAGTTACAAAAGATGAAAAAGAATTAAATCTAGAACAAGGAGAAATAAAAGAATAATAGATAATGAATTTTAAAGGCGATGTTTAAAATAGAATAAAGAAAATAACTTAGTAAATAAGATTTGCAGAAAATGAAGTAACACAATCATAAAAAGACCCGAACCAAAAAGATTATCGTATTAAATGGTTGTTTTCTTTTCTTAATAATGGTAGGCTTTTATATTCAAAAATTTTCAAAAACAGTATAGAACACATAGAAACTTGCAAGAATCTACATAAAGTGGTATAATTAAGATGTATTCAAAAGAATGCGTTTGTATGTTCAACAAAAAATTTTAATTAAAATTTTAAGGAGGAAACAATTATGAACGAGGTTCATTGGATCCAGAAGGTTCTGGAAGAGTATCTGGAAAATCGGAAGGCAGCAAAGGTTGCTGTAAAGCTTTTTGCTGTAATGCACGGAGAAACTCAGCACACACATGGCGGAGAAGTATTTTTCATTCATAAGGATGAGGAAGGAAAACTTGTGCTTACGATGAAATCTGATATAAAGTCACGTGCAAAGGAAATTTTGAAATCTCATCTTAAAGAAGATGAGGTGCAGGAGTGCATCGAGCATATTATAGAACGAGATTTTCAAACAGAAGCTATAGAGCGGTTTGAGACTATTATGATTCCTGGCTCTGAGTTCCCTATTTATGCGGAACTGATGAAGCACGACCCTGCAAACCAAGCAGAAGAGAGCTATATTTATGAGCTCAGCAAGGTTATAAGAAATTCAGTAAAAGAATTCCAAGTTTTTGTCAATGATCCATCAATCTATAATAACGAGCTTCAGTTCGCTCCAGGCTTCAGACCTGCTGTGGATTTTTCCTATAATCAGTTGGAAAAACTAGCAAAGGAAAATGGCTTTCGACTTGGAACGAAGGATGAGTACGTAATTTTTTTGGGATGGCTTATCAACAGCCTGATTAATGAAGGTTGGTCTGAGACTGCTTCTTGGAATGCAGTATGCACTGACTCAAAAAAGCTGGGACATTTCTTCGGCTCAGAAGATGCTAAAGGCTATTTTGATGGCACTGGTTCAAGAAAAGTCGCAGGCAAATGCGACTTAGGCAATACCTACAAAATTTTAGCTAAAGATAAGGAAGCCGGTGGTTTCTGGTTGGCTGGTGGTAGCTATTTTGATTATGGCAGAGACAATCCGCTTGCCCATCTGGAACTGAACAACAATTATGAGGATCAAAATAAATTTGGTGTTGGTTGGTTTGTGTGTTGAGTATCACTGCCACTGATACTGCACCTGAACGATAGAGCTCTCTAATTTAGAGGGCTCTATTTATTTGTATATATAAAAATAATATAATAATAAAGGTATTGATGAAAAAATATAAACATAGTAATGAACTATTAAGTGAAATATTACCAATGCAAATTTATATAAATATAGAAATAAGATGTTATTTATTGATAATTTCTTGTTTTTATATTATAATGATAACTAGAAAATAGCAAGTTACATAACAAAACTATAAATTTTTTAGAAAATACAAATTAATAAAGGTAATAATATAAATAATTGGAGGCTGAAATGTCAAGTAAAGAAAGTAATGAGGTAACAATTAAAGTAATAAGTACAAAAGAAGAATTGATAAAAATATTAATTGATAAAGAATTTAAAAGAGGTAGAGAATTTTCTCTAGATGATTATTATTTTATTCCAAATGATATTGATAAAGATAAACTATCTACAAGAGAAATTTTGTCAAAAGCTGTTATTATAAGATATATTATTGATGAAAATAAAATAATTCAAAAAATTACTTTTAAAAGAAAAAATTTAGATGAAAAAGGAAATATACTGTCTCAAGATTCAGTAAATTGTGATATAAAAGATATTGAAGATGCAAAAAGATTATTTAAAGCTATTGGATATTCAGAAATAATGAATATAAAGGAAAATGATATTATTTATTATAAAAATAATTTTGAATTAGCATTAAAATTCGTAAAAAGTGGCGATTTATTAATAGAAATAGAAACAGAAGAAAATACAGAATGGGATACGATTGATAAAATAAAAAAAATTATAGATGAACTTAATTTGCCAATAGAAAAAAATAATTATTTTATAAAAAAAGCTGAAAATGAATTAAATAAAATATTAAAAAGATAGCGAAAAATTTGCAATTGTTTAAATATATTTAAACAATTGTAAATTTACCGCATTATAAAGATTTATCAGAAATTGTTGAATATAAATAATAAGAAAGGAATTGATGTATTATGGAAAAATCAAAAGTTTATTATGCAAAGGAGATAACTCCTGAAAATTTAATTAAAATATATGAGTCTCTTGGGGTTGAATTAAAAGGAAAAATCGGTGTAAAAGTTTCAACTGGAGAAGATGGGGCAAGAGGGTATCTAAAAGCAGATTTAATCGGGCCATTTGTAAAAAAATTAAATGGAACAATTATTGAATGTAATACAGCTTATGATGGAGCGCGAAATACTGCAGAAGATCATATAAAAGTAGCAGAAAAACATGGATTTACATCTTATGCTGATGTAGATATTATGGATTCAGATGGAGAAATGAAAATACCAGTAAACAATGGCAAACATTTAAAATATAATTTAGTTGGAACACATTTAGACAGATATGATGCAATGGTAAATTTGGCACATGGTAAAGGTCATGCTATGGGTGGATTTGGTGCAAATTTAAAAAATCAATCAATAGGTGTTGCATCAAGAAATGGAAAAGCATATATTCATACAGCAGGAATAACAGAAAATCCAGTTGAATTATGGGAAAAACTACCAAAACAAGAAGATTTTATTGAAGCAATGGCAGAAGCAGCAAAATCAGTTGCAGATTATTTTGAAGCAAATAATAAAAAAATAGTTTATATAACAGTAATGAATTTCTTATCAGTTGATTGCGATTGTGATGCACATCAAACAGATCCTGTAATGGAAGATTTAGGAATAGTGGCATCCTTAGATCCAGTAGCAAATGATCAGGCATTTATTGATATGATATGGGCTTCAAAAGATAAAGGTGCTCATCTCTTACAAGAAAGAATAGATCGTAAACTTGGAAGACATATATTACCTTATGCAGAAGAAATTGGACTTGGAACAACAAAATATGAATTAATAAATATTGATTAAAAAAATTAAATTTATAATGGAGGGTATTAAAATGATAGAAAAAGTAGAAAGTATAAAAAAACAAAATCGTTTATTAGAGGCTTTAACAAGTACAAAAGGAAAATATATTGTAGGAACAGTTTTATTAAGTGGAATAGGTATAGCTTTACCTAGAATATTCCATATTTTAGCAGGAAGTTCTGCTGGAGCTACATTTTTACCAATGCACATAGCTGTATTAATTGCAGCATTAATCTTTGGAGGAATAAGTGCAAGTATAGT
>CANPWI010000052.1 GCA_947584125.1 uncultured Clostridia bacterium | reverse complement strand
AAATGGAAACTTAGATGAAATGATAGACAGTTTAATAGCACAAGATAGAGCAGAAAAATTAAAAGGTGAAGAATAAATTTGATTCCTTTAAAATAAACTATAATAAAGTTTATTTTAAAGGAGTTATTTATTTTGGAAGAAATTTTAAAAACAACATTAATAGGATTATTTTTTGGAACATTTGGAACTACGCTTGGAGGAATAATAGGAATAAAATTTAAAAATACATCTAACAAATTTTTAGGATTTGTTTTGTCTCTTGCATCAGGTTTAATGATAGCAATAGTGTGCTTTGATTTAGTACCAGAAGCATTAGAAATTGGAAAATTTTCAAATGTTATAGTTGGAGTTATAATAGGAATTATATCTATGATTGCATGTGATATATTAGTGCAAAAAAAATTCAATACAAAATCTGTAAGTAATAAAGCATCTAATAGTTTATTAAAAACAGGAATAATTGTAAGTGTTGGCTTAGCATTACATAATTTCCCAGAAGGATTAGCTATTGGTTCAGGATTTGAAGCATCTACAAAACTTGGACTAAGTTTAGCTTTAGCAATATGTTTACATGATATACCAGAAGGTATATCAATGGCAGTACCTATGAAAAATGGAGGAATGAAAGCATCTAAAGTTATATTATATGTTATATTATCAGGAGTAACAACAGGAGTAGGTGCATTTTTTGGAGCTATAATTGGAAATATATCTCAAGAAATAATATGTATGTGCCTTGCATTTGCAGCAGGTGCAATGCTGTATATAGTATCAGGAGAATTAATACCAGAATCTAATAAATTATACAAAGGAAGAATGAATGCAATAGGGAATATCATAGGATTTTTACTAGGAATTCTTGCAACACAAATATAAATAATAAACATGAATTAAATATCAATACTTGTAAAAAAACGAAAAATATAGTATAGTAAGAAATGGTGATAAAAATGAAGGTAATGTTTATATGTACAGGAAATATATGTAGAAGTGCTATGGCAGAAGCAATATTAAAAGAAAAAATAAGTAAAGATAATACTCTTAAAGATAAAATAGAAGTATTTTCTGCAGGAACTTTTGCAGAAGGTGGAGAATGTTCTACGCAAAGTGCTATTGAAGTTATGGAGGAGTATGGAATAAATTTAAAAAATCATAGAGCAACAAATGTAGCAAAATCAAAAATAAAAGAAATGGATGTTATTTTGTGTGCAACTATAAATCACAAAATAATGCTTACAAGATTATATCCAGAGTTAAAAGATAAAATATATACAATGAAGGAATATATAGATAAAGACACAAAAGATTTAGATATAAAGGATCCTTATGGATATGATATAGTAGTGTATAGAAATTGTGCCGCTGAAATTGAAAAATATATAGATTTAATGATTGACAAATGGGAAAAAATATTATAAAATCAAACAAAAATTCGTAAAAGGAAGATGGAATAAAAATGGATTTATTAGATGGATTAAATAATAAACAATATGAAGCAGTTATAAATACAGAAGGACCAGTACTTGTAATTGCAGGTGCAGGAAGCGGAAAAACCAAAGTTTTAACACATAAAATTGCATACCTAATGCAAGAAAAAAATATAGCACCATGGAATATACTAGCAATTACATTTACAAAAAAAGCTGCAAATGAAATGAACCAAAGAGTAGAAAACTTAGTTGGAGAAATTGCAAAAGATATGTGGATAGGAACATTTCATTCTATATGTGTAAGAATGTTAAGAAGATATATAGATAGAATGGGATTTGACACATCTTTTGCAATATTTGATACACAAGACCAAAAATCTATGGTAAAAGAATGTTTAAAAACATTACAAATAGATGATAAAATGTTTACTGAAAAAAGTGTAATGTATGAAATAAGCAATGCAAAAAATGAAATGTTAGAACCAGAGCAATATGCAGTAAGAGCAAATGGAGATTTCAGAAAAGAAAAAATAGCAACAATATACAGTTTATATCAAAAAAAATTAAAAGAAAACAATGCATTAGACTTTGATGATATAATTAATTTTACAATAAAAATATTAATGGAAAATCCTGATGTATTGGAATATTACACAGAAAAATTTAAGTATATACTAGTAGATGAATATCAAGATACAAATAAAGCACAATTTACATTAGTCACCCTTTTAGCATCTAGATATGGAAATATTACAGTAGTTGGTGATAACGACCAAGGAATATATTCTTTTAGAGGTGCAGATATATCTAATATACTAAACTTTGAAAAAGATTTCCCAGGAACACAAATTATAAAACTAGAACAAAACTACAGGTGTACAAAAAACATATTAAATGTTGCAAATGGAGTTATTAAAAATAATAGCGTAAAATATGATAAAAAACTATGGACAGAAAATGAAACAGGAGCACTACCAATAGTATTTAGTGCAGATGATGAATATTCTGAAGGAAGATACATAGCAGAGCAAATAAACCATTTAAAAACACAAGAGTACTATAAATATTCTGATTTTGCAGTATTATACAGAATGAATTCACAATCTCGTAGTATTGAGGAAATTTTAAGAAGAGAAGATATTCCATATAAAATAGTTGGTGGATTAAAATTCTATGAAAGAAAAGAAATAAAAGATATTATAGCATATCTAAGATTAATAAATAATCAGCATGATAACTTAAGTTTAAGAAGAATTATTAATGAACCAAAACGAGGAATAGGAGCTACAAGCATAGATAAAATTGCACAAATAGCAACGCAAAATGAAATATCAATGTATGAGGTAATTAAAAATGCAAATGAATATGGACTAAATAGAGTATATGTAAGTTCAAGGGAATTTATAAATGTTATTGAAGAATTAAAAGAAAAGAAAAATGAATTAACAATATCTGAATTGATAAAAATGACATTAAAAAATACAGGATATACAAAAGCATTAGAACTTGAAAATACTATGGAAGCAGAAAATAGAATAGAAAACCTTGAAGAATTTTTATCTGTTGCTGTTGAATTTGAAGAGCAAGAGGCAGAAAGTGATTTAAACAATTTCTTAGAAGGAATAATTCTATCTAGTGATATAGATAATGTTGAAGAAGAGCAAGAAGCAGTTACACTTATGACATTACATAGTGCAAAAGGATTGGAATTTCCAGTAGTATTTTTAGTAGGTATGGAAGAAGGAATATTTCCAGGATATAAATCAATATCAGAACCAAGTGAACTTGAAGAAGAAAGAAGACTTTGTTATGTTGGAGTTACAAGAGCGAAAAATAATTTATATCTAACCTGCGCTAAAAAAAGAACAATATTTGGTTCAACATCATACAATCAAGTATCAAGATTTGTAAAAGAAATACCAAAAGATTATTTAGATGGATATGATGAAGTTATTGAAAATAAAACAAAAGAAGAATTTGAAGACTCAAATTATAAATGGGAATATGGAAACAAAAATGTAAAGGAAACTAAAACATATAACATTAAAAATCTAAATAATGTAGGTGTAGCAGCAAGTAACAATACAAGCAAAAACTTTGGATTTAGAACTGCAGAAAGCTTTTTAAATAGTTTAGCAAAAAATGCAAACAAAACAGAGGATATAGATATTGAAAAATATAAAAAAGGAACAAGAGTATATCATAAAAAATTTGGAGAAGGCGTAATAAACTATATAGAAGAAGAAGGAACTGATTATAAAGTAGATATAACATTTGATAAATCAGGTCATAAAAGGTTAATGGCAAAATTTGCAGGACTAAAAATTATTTAATATATAAAGAAAAAAGCAAGTCGAATGGACTTGCTTTTCTAGTAACCACTAGGAAGTATTTTAGTTCAATTGTTATCATTGTTATCAAATTCTGATTCAAATTTTTTTCCAAATTCTTTTCGAAGAATATCATTTAAATCTAAAATTTGTTTCCAAGAACCATCAACTGTTAAATAAAGATAGATGGTGTTTGAAAGAAACTTTTTAACTGTTGAAATTTCTGAGTTATAACTCATATTGTTTTTCTTTAAAATATTATACAACTGAGTTTCTAGCAGATAAACTTCCTTCCGGTTACTTTTGAATGTGAAGGTATTTTTCATAAAAATCCCCTCCTTAAAAAATATTTAAGTACTTACATTATACCATATATATGCAAAAAATACAATTTGTATGAATAAAAAAATACATTTAGGAAAAAATACTATAATAATGAATAAAATGGAAAGGAAGAATAAGATGGCAGATTTAAATCAAATAGAATTACAAAATATAAGACACCTAATTGAAGCAGATGAAACCGCATATCAAAAATACACATCTTATGCTTCACAATGTGTTGATCCTCAAATAAAACAATTATTTACTAAATCAGCACAGGAAGCATTAAATACAAAGCAAAAATTAATGTCATTTTTGTAATTATAAAATTATAAAACTACTAGGAGGGAAAAAATGGACGAAAAAACAATGGTAAATGATATTTTAGAGAAAACAAAAGCAGAGCTTACAACATATCAAAATATAATTTCAGAAACTGAAAATATTGGCTTAAGGCAAGCTATTCAATCAATAAGGGACAACTGTGAAAGTTTTCAATATGAATTATTTAAAATAGCAAAAACAAAAGGATACTATAAATCTTCAATGCCAGCAACAACAAATGAAATTAATACTGTAAAACAAGAATTTCAACAATAAATTATAAGACTCTTCTTTAAGTAAATAAAGAGGAGTCTTATGCAATAGTAAACATTTATAAAACTTGACAAAACTACTAAATAAAGATACAATATAATACATAATATAAAAGAGGAGAGTTATATGCAAAATAATAATAAAAAAACTTTTGAAGCTATAGTATCGAAAACAAAAATATATTTAGCAATTATAGCAATATTATTAATCCTTTTATGTATTCAAAATATTTATTTTATAATTCCATCTATAATAGTATATACACTAATAATTTTGTATACATTTTGGACAAATAATAAAAGAAAAACAGAATTATCAAAGCACATTCAGGAATTAACAATAAATGTAGATTCAGTAGCAAAAAATACGCTAATAAATGCACCATTTCCTTTAGTAATACTAGAAACTAATGGAAATATTATATGGAAAAGTTCAAAATTTGTTAGTGAATTTGCAAATATTGATATAAATAATATTTTAGTTGAATTAGCAAAAGAAATAAAACAAGAATTAGACAACACAAAAAATAAAAAATCAAAATCTATACTAAAACAAGTGGACATAGGAAAAAACAAGTATAAAATACATGGTGAATATATAAAAAATAAATTCAAAGACAAAAGAAAACAAACAGAATATGTTATGATTTTATATTTTATTGATGATACAGAAAATATAAAACTAATAAAAAAATACGAAGATTCAAAAATGTGTATAGGTATATTAAAAGTGGATAACTATGAAGAAATTATGCAAAGAATTGATAATGAAGAAAAACCACAAATTAGTGCAAAAATAGAAAAAGTAATATACGATTGGACAAAAGAAACAAACGGAATAATGCTAAAACCTGAAAGAGATACCTATGTATATGTATTTGAAAAAGAATATTTAGAAGAAATAAAAAATAACAAATTTGATATATTAGATGAAATAAAAGAAATAGAGTTAAGTGCTGCATTACAAATAACACTTAGTATATCAGTATCAGATGAAGGAAACACACCTTATGAAAAATATAAATCTGCACTTGCAGGTATGGATATTGTACTAGGTAGAGGTGGAGACCAAGCAGTAGTTAAAGAAAATGAAAAATACAATTTCTTTGGAGGTAGGGCACAAGAGGTAGAAAAAAGAACAAAAGTAAAAGCAAGAATTGTAGCACATGCACTAGAAGAATTAATGCATGAATGTAACAACATTATAGTTATGGGACATGCAAATCCAGATATAGACTCTATAGGAGCAGGACTTGGAGTATATAGAATAGCTAAAAACTTACAAAAAGAAGCTTATATAGTAAATGATAATTATGGAAATAGCATACAAAGTTTCATAGATGTTATAACAAAAGATGAAAACTATAATGATGTATTTATAGAAAAAAATGAAGCTTTATCAAAAATTAATGAAGAAACATTATTAGTAATCGTAGATACAAATAAAAGAAATTTAGTAGAATTACCAGAATTATTGCAAAAAACAGAGAAAATAGTTGTTATTGACCATCATAGAAGAAGCACAGATTATATTGATAATGCAATACTTACATTCCATGAGGTATATGCATCTTCTGCTTCAGAACTTGTTACAGAATTAATTCAGTATACTGAAAAGGAAATTGAATTACCACAAATTGAAGCAGAAGCATTATATGGTGGAATTATGGTAGATACAAAAAACTTTGCATTTAAAACAGGAGTTAGAACATTTGAAGCAGCAGCATATTTAAGAAAATGTGGAGTTGATATTTTAAAAGTTAAAAAATGGTTCCAAATAGATTTAGAAGGATATAATAAAATTGCAAATATTGTTAAAAATGCAGAAATGGTTAAAGATACAATAGGAATATCAATTTATGAAGATATAGACAAAGAAGCAAGCTTGATATGTGCAAAAGCAGCTGACGAATTATTAACAATTAGTGAAGTTACAGCATCATTTGTTATTGGAAACTTAGGAGACAAGGTCTGCATAAGCGGTCGTTCAGTTGGAGATATAAATGTTCAAGTTATATTAGAAAAGCTTGGAGGAGGAGGTCATATTACACTTGCTGGAGCACAAGTTGAAAATATGACATGCATAGAAGTTAAGGAAGAATTAATCAAAAGAATAAATGAATATTATGAAGAAATATCAAATTAATATATGCACGGTATACCGTGCTATATCTATAAGAGGAGGATAACAATGAAGGTAATATTAAATCAAGACATAAAAGGTGTTGGAAAAAAAGATCAAGTAATTAATGCAAGTGATGGATATGCAAAAAATTATCTTTTCCCTAAAAATTTAGCAGTACCAGCAGATAAAGGAAATATGAGCAAATGGCAAGATAGGAAAGATTCAGCAGAATTTAAAAAAGAAGAAGAAAGAAAAAAAGCACAAAAAACAAAAGAAGAAATAGAAAATACAACACTAGTTTTATCAGCAAAAGCAGGAGATAATGGAAAAATATTTGGAGCAATAACCTCAAAAGAAATAGCAGAAGAATTGCTAAAACAAAAAAATATAGTAATAGATAAAAAGAAAATAACAATCGAAAATATAAAAAATATAGGAGAGTATACTGCACAAATAAAATTATTCGAGAAAATAATAGCAAAATTAAAAATAATTGTAAAATAATAAGATAGGGATGATAATAATGGAGCTAGGAAAAGTACCACCACATGATATTGAAGCTGAACAAGCAGTTATAGGTAGTATGCTAACAGATAAAGATGCTGTAATTTCAAGTATAGAATCATTAAAACCAGAAGACTTTTACAGAGAAGACCATAAAGCAATATATACAGCAATATTTGATTTATATAATAGAGGAGAACCAATAGATATAATAACTGTAAAATCTGAACTTGCAACAGAAAATAAACTTGAAGAAATAGGTGGAATCGAATATTTAGCTGAACTACCTGAAAAAGTGCCTACAACAGCTAATATTGAAAAATATATTAAAATTGTTGAAGAAAAATCCACCTTACGAAATTTAATAAAAACTGCTAATGAAATTATTACTCTAGGATATGATCCAATAGGTGAGGTAGAACCAATAATGGATCAAGCTGAAAAGAAAATATTTAACATTATGCAAAAAAGAAATCAAAAAGGTTATGCAGAAATAAAAGATGTATTAGTTGAATCATTTGCTGAACTTGAAAAATTATATAATCAAAAACAACATGTAACAGGAATAACAACAGGATTTATAGATTTAGATTATAAAACAGCAGGAATTCATAATTCAGATTTAATATTAATAGCAGCAAGACCAGCTATGGGAAAAACTGCATTTGCACTAAACCTAGCAACAAATGCAGCAATACGCGGAAAAGTACCAGTAGTAATATTTAGTTTAGAAATGTCAAAAGAACAGCTAGTAAACAGAGTTTTATGTAGCGAAGCATTAGTAGATAGTAACAAAGTTAGAACAGGAAAGTTAGAAGAAGAAGATTGGGTTAAGCTTGCAGGAGCGCTTGGTCCGCTATCTGAATCACAAATTTACATAGACGACACACCAGGTATTTCCATTGCAGAAATAAGGGCAAAATGCAGAAAACTTAAACTAGAAAAAAATATAGGAATGGTTGTAATTGATTATTTACAATTAGTACAAGGAAATGGAAATAAAAGAAGCAGTCGTGAACAAGAAATTTCTGAAATTAGTAGGTCACTAAAAATCTTAGCAAAAGAATTAAATATACCAGTAATAGCATTATCACAATTATCAAGAGCACCAGAGCAAAGACCAGACCATAGACCAATGCTTTCTGACCTTCGTGAATCTGGAGCAATAGAACAAGATGCAGATATAGTTATGTTTTTATACCGTGATGATTATTATAATCAAGATACAGATAAAAAAGGTATTGCAGAGGTAATAATTGCTAAACATAGAGGAGGTTCAACAGGAACAGTAGAACTCGTATGGCTTGGAAATTATACAAAATTTACAAATTTAGAAAAATATAGAGAAGAATAAAATTTATTCTTGACATATTAGAAAAGTATATGATATAATAATACAAGCTTGTAAATAAGTACAAATATTAATTTTAATCTTTAATTAGTAAGGGTGGTTAATATTAAGATAAAGTTAGAAAAAACAGAGAGTTTTTTATAATATAAATACACAAAGGTAAGTTGGTAAAAAATTAGTTTTACCAGCATACCTTTTTATTGCTGTTTTTATCTATAATAATTATTTTTTTTAAAAAGATAAAAGAAGAGGAATTAGGTTTTACAAATTAATATATTAAATTAATAATTTGGCAGGAATTTTAATTTCTATATAAAAAAGTAAAATACTAAGAAGGACTTCTTTTTGATGTTATATTCTTTCAGCTTTAGTTATAGCATAATTCCTGCTAATATTTTTAATAAAGGTGGTTTTTTTCGTGAAAGATATCATACATGAAAAATGTGTACGTAAGACATTTGCAAAAGTAGAAGACAGTATTGATATGCCAAATCTAATAAAAGTTCAAAAAGATTCTTATGATTGGTTTATAAAAGAAGGACTAGGAGAAGTCTTAAGAGATGTATCTCCAATTGTAGATTACACAGGAAATCTTGTACTTGAATTTTTTGATTACTATATGGAGGACAAGACAAAATATACATTAGAAGAATCAAAAGAAAGAGACACAACTTATGCAACTAGACTACATGTAAAAGTAAGACTAATAAATAGAGAAACAGGAGAAATTAAAGAACAAGAAATTTATTTAGGAGACTTCCCACTAATGACAGATAGTGGAACATTTGTTATTAATGGTGCAGAAAGAGTTGTAGTAAGCCAATTAGTTCGTTCACCAGGATGCTATTA
>CANPWI010000051.1 GCA_947584125.1 uncultured Clostridia bacterium | reverse complement strand
ACTCATTATGATACATACATTTATATGCCGACAATTATAAAAACTAATTATAGAAACATTTTAAAAAATAGTATTGATAAAGCTATAGAAACATTTAATATAAAAGGTTTTGTAATTTCTAATGTTGGAAATATAGAATTGTTAAAAGAATATTTTTCTGAATTTGATATAATATCAAACTATACTTTTAATGTATTTAATAATAATACTATTAATGAATTAACCAACTTAGGAATTAATACTATTACTATTTCTCCTGAGTTAAATTATGATGAATTAACTAATTTAATAAAAAATATAAATATAGATACTGAATTAATTGTTTATGGAAATTTACCTGTTATGACTACAAAATATTGTTTTCTTGGAAAAACAAATAAATGCTATCCAGAATGTACCTCCAAATGTAAAAATAGGTCAAACTTTTATTTAAAAGATAGATTAGGTTTTAAATTCAAAGTTTTACCAGATAGTCAATCAACTGTATCAACAATTTATAATAGTAAAACTACATCTATTTGTGCTTCTAACTTTAATGTTTCAAGTGCTAGAATAGATATATTAGATGAAAATATAGACGAAATTAATAAAATTATTTTGGCTGTAAAATCTGGAAATAGATTAGAAGGTGAAAATTATACAAATGGTAATTTAAATAGATTAGTATAAGAAAAGCACGGTAAAATTACTACCGTGCTTCTTTGAAATTTATGGATTTTTATTTGAAATTATCTTTTTCCCATCGAAACTTTGAGTTTCAATTAGATTACCATTAAGATCCAAAATTATAGTGTTTTTTTCGTTTTCCACAACAATTTTTAAATCACCATTAAAGTCTTTGCAAAACTTAATAGAATCGCCATGTGCTACTAATCCGTATACATTGTATGCACGAATTTTTCCTGTTGGGCTTGTTATAATTTCAAACCGCTTTTCCTTGTCCATAAAAATCCTCCTATCATATGTCTATAAACGACAGTTACATTAATATTATATCAACTTTATTATATAATTACAAGTTTTTATTAGATAATTTTATAACTAAATCCATATTATCATCTTCTGCCACTTTATTCTTTCTTATTTTTCCACATTTTTTACACTTAAACACAATTACATATCCTTTTTTACTATTAACCTCTAATGAAATTGGTTCTAATATTCCATGACATTCTTCTGCTCTATCTCCTGGATTTATATCTACATGTTTTGAATGTAAACAATAAGGGCAATGATTTCTACATGAATATCCTAATTTTTTTACATGTTTCCCGCAATTTTCACATACAAATTCTTCGTCTATTTTGGTAAACCTACTTAACATATAACACCTCAACTATTTAATCAAAAATGCTTCCACCTATAAATTCTCTTATTAAAGAATTATTTGGTATTTTATCTGTTTTTATTTCTTTAAAATAACTTAATATTGTTAATAATCTTTTTGCTTCTGCATATTCTGGCTCAGACTTATCTATTTGCTTTAATAGTGGTACTGCATAACTTTTTAGTACACCTAACTCATATACTAATGAGGAATTAAACATTATATCTGCTTCCTCTTGGTATGGAAATATATTTTTCTTTTCTCCTCTATTTACAGAATACCACATTTTCAATGTATGAAGTGCAGTATAACCTCTAAACTGATTATCTCTTACAATTCTTCTTATTAATCTTGAATCAGTTGTTGAAATTCTATTATGATAATCCATATTTAAAACTGTTAAATCACTTATATATATTTTATATTTTTGTGATTTACTAATAGCATTTGTAAGTTTATCATTTAAGCAATGTATTCCCTCTATTACAAGCACTTCTCCATCTTTTAATTTTAATTTATTTCCTAGATATTTTTTATGTCCTTCTGTAAAGTCAAATGTAGGCATTTCAATTTCTTCCCCTGCTAATAATTTAAGTAAATGCTCATTAAACAGTCTTAAATCTATTGCTTCAATACATTCAAAATCATAATTTCCAAACTCATCTTTTGGATTTTGCTCTCTTTCTACAAAGTAGTTATCTACTGATATTGTTACTGGATTAATTCCATTTACTTTTAGCTGAATTCCTAATCTTTTTGCAAATGTTGTTTTTCCAGATGAAGATGGTCCTGCAATTAAAACAACTTTTATATTTTCTTTTTTTGCTATATCATCTGCAATATCTGAAATTTTCTTTTCATGCAATGCTTCATCTATTAATATACATTGTGTTGCATTATCTTTTTTAACCTCATTATTAAGTTTATATATAGTATTTACATTTAAAACTTCATGTATATCATCATAATCTTTTAATGCTGTTAAAAGTTTTTTACTTTCTTTATATTTTTGTAAATTATTAGGATTATTTCTTGATGGATATCTTAGTAAAAGTCCCCCTTCATATTTTATTAATTCAAAATTTTTTAAAATTCCTGTTCTTATGGGCATAACTCCAAAAAAGTAGTTGTAAAAATCTTCACAATAATATAAAGATACTGTTTTCTTTTCATCAGATTCAAGCTGAACTATTCCTCTTAGAGTTTTTTCTTTCTCATAAAATTTTTCCGCTTCTTCCCTTGTTAAAACTACTTTTCTTATTTCTAAATCTTTTTGAACAATTTCCTTCATTTTATTTGAAACATTTAGAACCAAATCATCCGTTATTTCCATATTCTCTATATCACAATACATAGAATCTGATAACTGATAATTAATAGTTAAATATGTTTTAGGATATAACTCATATAGTGCTTTTGTTAATATATACATTAACCCTCTTACATAAATTTTTTTACCATCTAAATCTGTATAATCTAATAATTTTACATCTATATCTTCTTCGATTTCATAATTTAAACTTTTCACCTCATTATTACAAATACAAGCAATAATTGGATTTTCCGCCTTTTCAATTTCATCTTTTAATACTTCTTTAATTATTGTATTTTTTTCTACATCTATTTTTCGTCCATTATAAGTTAATATCATATTTTTTCCTCCTTTAAGTCTTTATATTTTATATCTTTATTTTATTTTAGTCAATTAATTGGTTATATTTTTTAATATTTCTGTATATACTTATTATAAATATTAAAAGAAAAGGATTGATTATTATGGATTTTGAAAGAGTACATGCTATTTTAAATAATAAGGAAAAATGTGATGTTTTTTATATGGAAAATCCTGTTTGGATTCAAGAGATAAATGATAATATTGCAAGAGTTGGTTTTATAGAAAATAATATTGAAAAAGATGTTTATATTAAAGATTTATATGAAAGAAATTTATAAAAATAACAAAGCTCCGGTTTTAACGGAGCTTTTCTCTTTTTTAATACATTCCATCCATTCCTTGTGGCATAGCATCATGCCCACCACAATTACAAGATTTTTCTTCTTTTTTATCTGTTACTATACTTTCAGTTGTAAGTACCATTGATGCAATAGATGCAGCATTTTGAAGTGCGCTTCTTGTAACCTTTGTAGGGTCAACAATACCTTCTTTTTTCATTTCTACATATTTTTCATTTAATGCATCAAATCCTATACCTTCTTTGCTTGATTTTACTTTTTCTAATATAACTGCTGGTTCAAGTCCTGCATTTGTAGCAATTTGTCTTACTGGTTCTTCTAATGCTCTTAGAACAATTTTTCCACCTAATTTTTCATCATCTTTTAATTCATTAACTACTTCTTCTACTTTTGGAATTACATTAATATATGCTGTTCCACCACCTGCTACAATTCCTTCTTCTACAGCTGCTTTTGTTGCAGATAATGCATCTTCTATTCTTAATTTTTTCTCTTTCATTTCAATTTCTGTTGCAGCACCAACTTGAATTACAGCTACTCCTCCTGCTATTTTAGCTAATCTTTCTTGTAATTTTTCTTTATCATATTCGCTTGATGTTTCATCAAGTGCTGTTTTTATTTGTTTAATTCTAGCATCAATTTTTTCTTTGCTTCCAGCTCCATCAACAATTATTGTATTTTCTTTTTGGATTTTAACTTGTTTAGCTTTACCTAATTGTTCAATTGTTGTATCTTTAAGTTCTAATCCTAAATCAGATGTTATAACCTCTCCACCTGTTAAAATTGCAATATCTTCTAGCATTTCTTTTCTTCTATCTCCAAATCCAGGTGCTTTTACTGCTACTACATTTAATACTCCTCTTAATTTATTTAATATTAATGTAGATAATGCTTCATTTTCTATATCATCAGCAATAATTACAAGTTTTCCTGATGATTGCATTAATGTTTCTAACAATGGTAATATTTCTTGAATATTGCTTATTTTTTTATCTGTAATTAATATGTATGGATTATCCATTATAGCTTCCATTTTTTCTGTATCTGTAACCATATATGGAGATACATATCCTTTATCAAATTGCATTCCTTCAACTACATCTACATAAGTTGATGATGTTTTTGATTCTTCTATTGTTATAACACCATCTTTAGATACTTTTTCCATAGCATCTGCTATTAAATTACCAACTTCTTCATTATTTGCAGATATACTTGCAACTCTTGCAATATCTTCTTTGCCATTTACTTTTGATGTAATTTCTTTTAATGCTTCTACTGCTTTATTAACAGCTTTATCCATTCCTCTTTTTATTGCCATTGGGTCTCCTCCAGCTGCAACATTTTTTACTCCTTCTTTTATCATTTTTTGAGCTAAAACTGTTGCTGTTGTAGTACCATCTCCTGCTACATCATTTGTTTTTGTTGAAACCTCTTTAACAAGTCTTGCACCCATATTTTCATAAGGATCATCAAGTTCTATTTCTTTTGCTATTGTAACACCATCATTTGTAATAAGTGGTGCACCAAAATTTTTATCTAATACAACATTTCTACCTTTTGGTCCAAGTGTTACCTTTACAGTATCTGCTAATTTATTTACACCTTCTAATAATTTTTTTCTAGCGTCTTCGCCAAATTTAATTTCCTTTGCCATAAAAAATTCCTCCTTAATTTTTATTCTACAATTGCAAGAATATCAGATTGTTTTACTATAATATATTCTTCACCTTCATATTTTACTTCAGTACCTGCATATTTGCTTACAATTACTTTATCGTTTTTCTTAACTTCCATTTTAATTTCTTTTCCATCTACATTTCCACCTGGTCCAACTGCAATTATTTCTGCTATTTGTGGTTTTTCTTTTGCTGATGCTGATAGAATTATTCCACTTTTTGTTGTTTCTTCTCCTTCTATCATTTTAATCACTACTCTGTCTTGTAATGGTTTTAACATAAAAATTACCTCCTTAAATAATTATTAGCAGTCTCTTTTCTAGACTGCTAATAATTTATACCCATTTTTATAAATTGTCAATAGTATTTTTATAAAATTCACATATTTTTCACAATATTATCTTTCATTACCGATATTTACGAAATAATTCTTCTATTTCTGTCTTTGTATCATCGTCATGTTTCTTTAATATTTCTTCAGCTATTTCTTTAGCTTTTTCTTTTACTACTTTAGAAGATTTTTTTGTATTACATTTTATTTTGTTTTTAAAGTCATTATTGCTTTTTTTATTGTTAATTACTATAGGCTCACTAGTATTATATGTATCTTTTTTTATAATATTACTCTTTCCCATTTTTATACCTCCTTTCCTTAGAAGCTTTTACCAATCCTACAAATAAAGGGTGTGGTCTATTAGGTCTTGATTTAAATTCCGGATGAAATTGACTTGCTATAAAATATGGATGTTCTTTATATTCAACAATTTCAACTAAATTTCCATCTGGTGATGTTCCAGAACAAATCATACCAAAATCTTCTAATTGTTTTTTATATTTATTATTAAACTCATATCTATGTCTATGTCTTTCAGATATTTCTGATTCTTTATATAATTTTTGTGCAAGTGTTCCTTCTTTTAAGATACATGGATATGCTCCCAGTCTCATTGTTCCACCTTTTTTATCTATATTTATTTGTTCTTCCATTATATGTATAACTGGATTTTTCGTATTTTCGTTAAATTCAGCTGAATCTACATCATCAATCTTTAAAACATTTTTTGCAAATTCTATAACTGATAACTGCATTCCTAAACATATTCCCAAAAATGGTATTTTATTCTCTCTTACATACTTTATTGTTTCTATTTTTCCATTTATTCCTCTACTACCAAATCCTCCTGGAACAACTACTCCATCAACATCTTTTAATAACTCTTTTACTGTATCTTTATTTATTTTTTCTGAATCAATATATTTTATATCTATTTTTACATTATTTTCAAAACCTGCATGATTTAAACTTTCTGCTACTGATAAATATGAATCTTCTAATCTAACATACTTTCCAACTATTGCAATTTTAACTCTATTATTTTTATCAATGTTTCTTATATTTTCTATCATTTTTTCCCAGTCTTGATTCATGGCTTGATTGTTATCAAGTTTTAATTGCTCACAAACAACTTCTGCTAATCCTTCTTTTTCAAGCATTAATGGTACTGCATAAAGGTTATCTGCAGTCATGTTTTGAATTACTTGATTTGGTCTAACATTACAAAATAATGCAATTTTGTTTCTCATATCTTTTGGTATTTCATATTCAGTACGACATACTAATATATCTGGTTTTATTCCAAATGATTGTAGTTCTTTTACTGAATGTTGTGTTGGTTTTGATTTTAATTCGTTTGAACCTGTAATATGTGGTAATAATGTTACATGTATATATAAAACATCTTCTTTTGGTCTTTCTAATCCTACTTGACGAATTGCTTCTATTAATGCTAATCCTTCTATATCTCCAACTGTTCCTCCTAATTCTGTTATAACAATATCTATGTTTTTATCTTCAAAGCTATATATTTTTTCTTTAATTTCGTTTGTAATATGAGGTATTACTTGTACAGTTTTTCCTAAATAATCTCCTCTTCTTTCTTTTTCTATAACGCTTTGGTATATTTTACCTGATGTTATACTAGAGTTTTTAGTTAAACTTTCATCTATAAATCTTTCATAGTGCCCTAAATCTAAATCTGTTTCTGCTCCATCATCTGTTACAAAAACTTCTCCATGTTCATAAGGACTCATTGTTCCAGGGTCAATATTTATGTATGGATCAAATTTTTGTATTGTTACTTTATATCCCCTATTTTTTAATAATCTTCCTAATGATGATGCTGTTATTCCTTTTCCTAATCCTGATACTACTCCACCTGTTACAAATATATACTTTGTTTTCATATTACTACCACTCTTTCTTTTTATAATACAAATTTTTTAATATAATATAAAAAAATAGATTAAGAAAAATCCCTTAAAAATTGGTTTTTTTTTAATCTATCCTTTTTATAAGCACTATACTTATTTTTTTGTAATATCTCTTGATTATTGGATACCATATTTTTTCTTGAATCTATCTGCTCTACCACCTGTTGTATTTTGTTTAATATTTCCTGTCCATAATGGATGACAATTTGAGCAAACATCTACTTTAATATCTTTTTTTGTTGATTTTGTTTTTATAACATTACCACAAGCACATGTAATTGTTGCTTCTGTAAACTCTGGATGTATTCCTTCTTTCATTTTGTCTTCACCTCTTTCTTAGTAAAAATATTTTTTCCATTTAATATCTTAACACAATTTTTTAATAATTTCAAGTTTTAAGTTAATATAATTAAAAATTAATTTGTTTTGTTTTTATTTTCTTGATCATAAACATATTGTGCTGATGACTGTAATTGTTTAATATATGGTACTCTTTTTACTATTTTTATTGTTATATTAAACAAAATAGCTACTATTAAAATTAAAAAACATACTTTTTTCCATATTTTTGCTACCATATAATTAACTCCCCATTTTTTTAACATTATATTTAATTATACTATATTTTTGAATTTTGTCAATATTTTTTATGTAAATTTTATGTTCACTGTATTTTTATCTTTTTTTGTGTAATACTAATTACAAATTTAATTTTGCGAGGTATTTATGAAAAAAGCTACAATTTTTATACTATTTATTATAATATTACTTTTTTTAAGTGGTTGTTCTAATCAAAAAGATAATAATGAAAATAATTCTAATACAAATACTGAGAGTTCAAGCAATGAAGATTATAGTGTAAATAAACTTTCTACTGAAAATACTCCTCCAAAAGAAACTGATATTTCATCTTTTTCTACTAACTTAGTTCATAGATATACAAATAGTAAAAAAAATATATCTGTTGGCTGTAGTATTTTAAATGGTACAGTTATAAACAGTGGAGATACCTTTTCTTTTTGGAATGTACTTGGAGATACAACAAAAGAAAAAGGCTATGTAGCAGCTGATTCTTTTGATGAAGATGGAGATACTGTTCAAACTTATGGTGGTGGTGTATGTCAAATAAGTACTACTCTTTACAATGCTGTACTTGCAGTTCCAAATGTATTATCTGTTATTGAAAGACATCCTCATAGTAAACCTGTTGAATATGTTGAAAAAGGAAAAGATGCAACAGTTTCTTATCCTAGTGTGGATTTTAAATTTAAAAATAATAGTAATACTCCTGTAAAAATATATGCTGAATATCAAGACACTGCTATAACAATTCGTATTGTTAAAATAGAATAATATTGTTCTATTTATTAAAATGTAGCATATATTTTATTAACTATTGGAGGTAAGTATATGCGTATTTTTAAATTTATTTTGCCCTTTTTTATTACATTTATATTATCTTTTACTAGCATTTGTTTTGCAAGTTCGGATGCAACTTTCGTATGGTCAAAACAAGATTTATTAGAACAAACTGTTTATACTAATTCTGAACCAGAAGAAAAAAATTCCCTTAAACTTGAATCTGGAAGTGCAATTTTAATTGAACAATCAACAGGTCAAATTTTATATGAGCATAATATTCACGAAAAATTAAGACCTGCAAGTGTTACTAAAATTATGAGTATACTTTTAATTATGGAAGCTTTAGATAGTGGTAGGATAACATTAGATACTCCAATTCCTTGTTCAGAAAATGCTTCAAATATGGGAGGCTCTCAAATTTGGTTAGACCCAACAGAAACTTTAACTGTAGATGAAATGCTAAAAGCAATCTGTGTAGTAAGTGCAAATGATTGTGTTGTTGCAATGGCAGAATATTTAGGTGGTTCTGAAGAAGGTTTTGTGCAACAAATGAATGCTAAGGCAAAAGAACTTGGAATGAATGATACTTGTTTTAAAAATTGTCACGGAATTGATGAAGATGGTCATGTAACATCAAGCTATGATATTTCATTAATGTCACGAGAACTTTTACAAAATCACCCTCAAATTACTAATTATACTACAATTTATATGGATAGTTTAAGAGATGGCAAATCTGAACTTGTAAATACTAATAAATTAATTAGAAATTATAAAGGTGCTACTGGTTTAAAAACAGGTTCTACATCTTTAGCATTATATAATCTTTCTGCTAGTGCTACTCGTGATGATTTATCATTAATTGCAGTTATTATGAAAGCTCCTTCTACTAAAATTCGTTTTTCTGAAGCTCAAAAATTATTAGACTACGGATTTAGTAATTATTCATGTAAAGTTTTTGGAAATAAAGGAGAAACTGCTAAAACAATTACTGTAGATAAAGGTACTGTTTCTAATGTAAATGCT
>CANPWI010000050.1 GCA_947584125.1 uncultured Clostridia bacterium | reverse complement strand
CATTTTATAAAAATGTAGATACATTAGATGTAGAAGGTACTTTTCAAACTGAAACTAATAAAGTTAAACTATATATATTAGAAGATATAAAAGAAAGAAAAATGATAATACAAGATGCAAAAGATGGAAAAGCATATTTATATAATGAAAGTACAGAAGAATCTACAATATACTATTCACCACAAGATGGTAATAGCTATGGAATATATAGAAATAATGTATTAATAGCTGAAAATATTACAGCAGAGTTTAAATTAAAAGATAATGTATTAACGGTGCTAATAATAGATAATAATTCAGATTTATCCAAAACTTTAGAATTTTCAGTTAACAAATTGGAAAGCTAGTAAATTTGTAGTATTAATTATAAATATATAAAAAAATGGAAATTATTTGTAATTTATAAAAAAATATATAAAAAAGTAGAAAAATAGGATATAATATTATTAGAACTAAAGAAAGGAGTAAAAAATATGGGAAGATTACCATTAGGAATAGAACTTGTAAGAAGGGGACTTATAAACGAAAATGATATTCAAAAAGCATTGGATTATCAAAAAGAACATTCAAATAAAAAGATAGGAGATATAATTTATGAACTTAATCTGTGTGACGAGCAGAAACTAATAGAAGCTATGGGAGATATATTAGGAGAAAAATCTATTATTTTAAGAAGAACAGATATAAAAATAAGACCGGAAGATTATATATCTTATGATGTAATAAAAAGTATAAGAGCTGTACCATTTGAGGTTGCACCTGGAAGAATAAAAGTATGTTTTGCAGATACTACTAATAAAAGAAATGTTGAAACTGTAAGACTATTACTTTTAAATAAAGGATTAATGCTTGAAAAATATATTACATTTGGAGTAATATTAGATGATGTCATTAAGAATTTACAAGGAAAAGTTACAGAAAATTTGGATGTATTATCTGATAATAATATAACATCATTAGTAGATAGTATAATAAAAACAGCAATGGATAAAAGAGCAAGTGATATTCACTTTGAGCCAATGGAAACAGAATTAAGAGTTCGTTATAGAATTGATGGTGAATTATTTTCTGTTGCTACAATAGAAAAAGAGAAACAAGCACAAATAATAGGAAGATTAAAAGCAATATCAAATATGCACCAAGAAAAACAAGAACCACAAGATGGAAGAATTATTCTTTATCCAGATTATAATATTCGTGTATCTTCACAAAAAAATATTTTTGGAGAAAAATTCGTTTTAAGATTACTTAAGAAAAATGTAGATATACAAAAATTAACTGATTTAGGTTTTCCAGAAGATGAAGAAAAAATTAGAAAAAGCTTTGATAAGAAAAATTCTATCACTATTATGGCAGCACCAACAGGTGAAGGTAAAACAACAAGTTTATATAGTATAATAGATTATTTAAATAAACCAGAAATAAATATAACAACGATAGAGGATCCAGTTGAAATTAGAATAAATGGATTAAATCAAATAGAAATAGATCCAAAAACTAATTTTATATCATCTTTAAGAACAGTACTTAGACAAGATCCAGACATAATACTTGTTGGAGAAATTCGTGATAGAGAAACAGCAGAAATTGCAATGCAAGCAGGTCAAACTGGACACTATGTTTTATCTACAATACATACCATTGATGCAGTAGAGGTTATTACTAGATTAAGAAAAATGGGAATTTCTAATTATGATATATCAAGTACACTTGCAACATGTGTATCACAAAGACTTGTTAGAAGAATTTGTAAAGATTGTGCAAGAAAAAGACCATTTAATGAAAAAGAACTTGAAATAATGAAGCAAATTGGTGAAAAATATAATACTCAATTTGATTATGGAGATTATCAAACTTATGAAGCAGTTGGATGTGATAAATGCAATCATGTAGGATATATAGGAAGAATTGGAATATTTGAAGTTTTAGTATTACAGGATTCATTAAGAGAACTTATAATACAAGATGCATCTACATTAAAAATTAGAGAAGAAGCATTAAAAAATACAGATTATAGGCCACTTGTTATAGATGGTATACATAAAGTTTTAAAAGGAGTTACTACTTTAGAAGAACTTAATAAAAAATTAGTTATATATTAAGGGGGAAATTACAAATGATACAAATGGACGAGGTTTTAAAAGCTGCCAAAGAGCAAGATGCATCTGATGTGCATTTAATTTGTGGAAATAAACCAATGTTTAGAATTATAAGAACATTAGAACCAGCTGAACAATTTGAGGTATTAACAGAAGAAGATATGTTAGAAATATACGATTATTTTATAAGAGGAAATGTAGATAAAGATACAATATTTCAGGAAACAAAAAAGTTAGATACATCTTATGAATTTGAAGATATAAGACTAAGAGTAAATATTTCAAAATCAGATGATGTACCAATATTTACATTAAGACTTATAAAAAGTACATTACCATCTTATGAATCCTTAGGAGTTCCAGATATTGTTAGAAGAATGACATATCAACCACAAGGATTAATGCTTGTTACAGGAAAAACTAACTCTGGTAAAACAACAACACTAAATGCATTAGTAAATGAAATAAATGAAAATCAAAACAAAAAAATATTATCATTAGAAAATCCGGTTGAATATAAACATACATCAAAAAAATCTTTAATAGTACAAAAAGAGGTAGGTTTTGGTAAAGATTCACTTACATTTAGTGATGGTGTAAAGAACTCTTTAAGAGAAGACTGTGATATAGTTATAATAGGAGAAATTAGAGATAAAGAAACTATGGAGGCAGCTATAGAAACTGCGGAATCAGGACATTTAGTTATAGGTACTCTTCATACAAAATCTTGCGCTGAAACAATAGATAGAATGATAAATTTCTATGAGGTAAGAGACCAAGCAAGTATAAAATATTTATTATCTTCATTATTAAAATTAGTTATATCACAAAGATTATTAAAAGGAACAGATGGAAAAAGAGTATTAGTTCCAGAGGTTATGGTTGTAGACAATATAGTTGCAGGATTAATAAGAAAAGAAAAACTAAGTGTTTCAGAAATAGAAGATGCTATACAAAGTAGTCTAGAAAAAGGAAGTATAGGATTAATAAATTCAATAGCAAAATTATTTGTAGAAGAAAAAATAACATTAGAACAAGCAAAAGCACAAATAGAAGAAAAAAATATAGAAGTATTAAATAGAACAATAATGCAATTAAGAATTAAAAAGGAAAAAGATGCAAACAATAATAATTATTAATAGGGAGGACTAGCTAATGCCTGTATATGTATATAGAGCTGTTACAGAAAATGGAATAATAGTTAGAAACAGAGTTGAAGAGGTAAATAAAAGTACTCTAATGAAAAAATTAAAAACAAATGATTTGACACCAATAAGCATTATCCAAGTAAGAAGTTCTTTAATAAAAACAAGAAGAAAGAAAAAAAATGTAAAAGACATTAGAGAGGTAATAGGAAATGTTGATACATCAAATATAGTTAGAGCTAGAGAAAGAGGAAAATTAACATATTGGGAAAAATTAAATGAAAGTTTAGCTAAAACTGAAAAAATAACTACAAGGGATATTATAATTTTTACGCAGAATTTTTATCTATTAAAAAAGGCAAATTTTAATAATATTCATGCATTAAGTACTATTATAGAAAGTACTGAAAATTTATCATTTAAAGAAATATTAAAAGATATACTTGCAGGTGTTGAAGCTGGTGAAAATATGTATACAACTATGGAATATTATTCAGATGTATTTCCATATTTATACATAAATATGATTAGAGTAGGAGAATTATCAGGTTCATTAACTATATCACTAGAACAAGCAGTTAAATATTTGGAAGATTCAAATGATTTAAATAAAAAAGTAAGAAGCGTATTAATTCCAAATATTGCACAATTTGTATTTTTATTAATTGCACTTTTTGCAGGTACTATATTTGCAATACCAGCAATTCAAAATGTGTATGATAGTGTAGGGTCAACGGCAACTCTTCCTGCAGTTACAATATGGTTTTCAGGTGTAGTAGATAATTTAATCGCATATTGGTATGTACCATTAATAATAGTTGGGGTTGTAGCTGGAATTATAATATGGTATGTAAATACACCAAAAGGAAAATATAATTTTCACTATTTTAAATATACAATGCCTATTTTTGGAAAATTAATTTTTGCTTTAGATTTTTCAAGATTAATGAAGGCAATGTTATTAAATCTTAATAATGGAATGAGAATACAAGAATCATTAGAAGTTAGTAAAAATATAACGAAAAACTATGTTATGTTGTCAATGATAGAAGCTTCAATAAATAACATTTTAATAGGACAAAGCTGGATTGAACCATTTGAAAAATCAGGTTTAGCTTCATCAATGATTATAGAAATGCTAAAAATAGGTATGCAGACTAATCTAGCTGAAATGATGGAAAAATTAGTTGAATATATGGAAATAGATATTGATAATATAATGCAAAAAATAATGAAAGTATTACCAGAAGCAGTTTATTCAATAGTTGGTGTAGTTCTTATATTCTTCGTACTAGTTGTACTTGTACCATGTATATCAGTTTATATGGGAGATTTCCTATTCGATGCAATATAATATGGAGGTGTAATATTATGAAAATAGGAATAGATATAGGTGGTAGTCATATAGGAATAGGACTTGTAGATGAATTTGGAAAACTATTAACTAAAAAAGAAAAAGAATTAATTAAAGAAGAAAAGCAAAATATTGAAAATAAAATAGAGGAAATTTTAATTAACTTAATAAATGAAATTTTAATAGAAAATAATATAGAAATAAAACAAATACAAAGAATTGGGGTAGCAGTACCAGGAAGAGTAGACAATAATGGAATAATAAACACTAGAAACTTAAATTTTCACGATTATAATTTAAAACAAATAATTCAAAAGAAATTTGATACAGAAATAATTATTAGAAATGATGCAAAAGCTGCAGCATTATGTGAAAAAAAATATGGAGTATTAAAAGACTATTCAGAAGCTATATTTTTAGGTCTAGGAACAGGAATAGGAGGAGCTGTATTTTTAGATAATAAATTACAAACCTGCAAAAATACTCAAGGATTTGAAATAGGTCACATAATACTAGTAAAAGATGGATTAGAATGTAATTGTGGAAAAAGAGGATGCTTTGAGCAATATGCTTCAATGAAAGTCTTTAAAAATAAAATAAAAGAAAAACTTAAATTAGACGAAAAAACAACAGGAAAAGAAATAGTAAAAATATTAGAAAATGATAGTAAAATATGTCAAGATATAATAAAAGAATATATATCTAATTTAGAAGCAGGAATAGCAAGCTTAGTAGAAATATTTGAACCAGAAATAATAGCTTTAGGTGGAAGCTTTTCATACTATGAAAATATTTTATTAGAGCCATTAAAACAAGAGTTAGATAAATCAAAAAGCAGAGTATTAAAAAGAGTAAAACCTAAAATAGTTATTGCTAAATATAAAAACGATGCAGGAATAATAGGTGTAACAATATAAAAAAAATCTCGGTTTAACCGAGATTTTTTTTTATTGTCTTCTATTCTTTTTTCTTAGTTTTATCATCTTTTAATACTTCTTTAATTGAACCAATGCTTGATAATGCAGATGTTGCTTCAAATGGAATAAATACCTTGTTTGCTTCACCATCAGCAATTTCTTTTAATGCTTCTAAAGATTTTAATTGAACAAGTTTATCATCTGGAGAAGCATTCTTCATTGCAGAATATACAAGTTCAATTTCTTTAGCTTTAGCTTCTGCAACTTTTTTAATAGCATCAGCTTCACCGGCAGCTCTTCTCATTTTAGCTTCTCTATCAGCTTCAGCTTGTAAAATAGCAGCTTCTTTTTGACCTTCAGCTATTGTAATTGCAGATTGTCTTTCACCTTCAGCTTGTAAAATTAAAGCTCTCTTATTTCTCTCTGCATTCATTTGTTTTTCCATTGCATCGCGGATATCTGCAGGTGGAGTAATATCTTTAATTTCAACTCTATCAATTTTACATCCCCATTGATCTGTAGCATCATCTAAGATAATTCTTAATTTATCATTAATCATATCTCTAGAACTAAATGTTTCATCTAAATCCATTTTACCAACAATATCACGAATTGTAGTAATTGCTAAATATTCAATACCTTTCTTTAATGATTGAATTTCATAAACTGCTTTAGCAGGATCTGTTATTTTATAGAAAACAACAGTATCTATAGTAATTGTAACATTATCTTTTGTAATAACACCTTGTGGTGGAATGTCCATTGTTTGTTGTTTTAAACTAACAACTGAACGAACTTGATCAATAAATGGTACTATAATTGTAAGACCGGCATCAGCAATTTTATGATATTTACCTAATCTTTCAATAATATACACTTCAGATTGTTTAACAATTTTAATTGATTGAAAAGCAATAATTAAAATAATAACTAATAAAACAATTAAAAATACCATATAATAACCTCCTTTTAAATTTATATTTATATGATAAATAATAATAACAAATTATAAATAAAATTAATTTTTTATTTTAGAGTAAATTGGTGTTACAACAGCTTTTACACCATCAATTTCTAAAACCTCAACTTGTGTTCCTTTTTCAATTTTATCTGAAGAATTTGATTTAGCAGACCATATTTCTGTTCCAACTTTTATTTGACCAGATTCAGAAATAGGGTCAATTTCTTGAGTTACAATTCCAGTTTTAGAAATTATTGAAAATGCATTTGTAACTTTTTCATCCTCTTTTTTTACAGAAAATTTATTAGCAAACTTTCTAGTTAATAAAGTAAGAAGACCAGAAGAAATTACGAATACAGAGGTTTGAATTATAATATTATCAGTAAAAAAGCTAACAACCATAGCTAAAAGTGCTCCAAGTGCAAACCAGAATAGTAAAAATCCAACTGTCATAATTTCACCTATAAAAAATATACCTGAGACAATAATCCAAAATTGCCACATAAATAAACACATCCTTACTTTATATTAAATACTATACTTATATTATACAACAAAAATGCTGAAAAATAAAGTCTTTTGTAAAATTATAATATAAATTAAAAAAAATTATATAATTCTATTCACTAAAAAACTATTTTATGATATATTAAAAAGGTAAATTTTTGTTTAAGAGGATGTTATGAAAAAAAGAAAAACGAAAAAGAATAATGCAATAAAAAAAATAATAATTGTGCTTATACTTTTATTTATAATAGCTTTTATAATTAATATTTCGCCTAATTATATAAGAGAATATAAAAAACACGAAATAGGTTTAATATCAAAGCAAGAAGAGGTTACAAATAATTTAAAACATGATATATACATAAAAGATGAAGATATTTATTTATCAAAAGAAGATGTAATGCAGTTTATAGATAATAATCTATATGAAGAAGGCTCTAAAATAATTACAACATCTACAAGTCATGTTGCAATGCTAGAAAAAAATAAAAATACATTACAAGTTAATGGTGCAAATATAGAATTATCAGAACCAGTAATTATTAAAAATAATATAACATATTTGCCAATATCTGAATTAGAAAATGTATATAACATAAAAGTAGATTATCTTAAAGAAAGTAATATTGTAATAATAGATTTCTTAGAAGATGAACAAATTCAAGCATTAGCTAGTAAAAATATAAATGTAAAATGGTTAAAAAATAAATTTTCAAAAAATGTTGACAAATTACAAAAAGGCGAAAGTACTATAATAATAAAACAAGAAAATGAATGGACTAAAGTATTAACTAATAAAGGGAAAATTGGATATATAAAAACAAATAATCTAAAACAAAATTATACAGTAAGAGAGAAAATGACATTAAATAATACAATTAATAATGAAAGTGAAATTTTAAATATAACTTTAAGTAATTATACAAATAATATTTCTACATATGAAGAAAGACTTAAAATTATAGAAGATATTTTAAATAAAAGTTTGAGTGAAGAAAAAACAGGAATTTGTATTAATGTAGATATACAAAATGAAGAAACTGATAAATTTTTAATAGAAATTATTCCTAGGCTTAAAGAAATAGGAATAAAAGTATCATTACAAAATCAAGAAACAATAAATAAAAAAATTTTAGATTTATTATAAAGGAGTAAAAAATGGAAGGAAACAAAAGTAAATTAAAATATATAATAATAGGAATTATAATAGCTATAATTATACTTATACTAGGAATAATTTTATGGTATAAATTATCAATAAAAAGTGTAAGTAAAGAATCTAGTCAAGTAGAAGTAGAAATAGAACTTGGTTCAAGTGTTAATAAAATTGGAAACATATTAAAAGAAAAAGATTTAATAAAAAGTGTACAAGCTTTTAAAATATATACAAAATTGAACAAAGTAACAGATTTCCAAGCGGGAAAATACACCTTAGATAAAAATATGGAATTAAAAGATATTGTAGAGGTTTTAAAAACTGGAAAAGTATTCAATAGTAATAATATACAAATAACTTTTTTAGAAGGAAAAACAATGAGATGGTATGCAGACAAAATAGAGGAAATGACTAATAATACCAAAGAAGATGTATATAATTTATTAGAAAATGAAGAATATATAGATAATCTTATAAATAAATATTGGTTTTTAACAGATGAAATAAAAGATGAAGATATTTATTATCCATTAGAAGGTTATTTATTTCCAGATACATATATGTTCGAAGGAAAAGATGTAACAGTTGAAGAAATATTTGAAAAACTATTAGATGAAACAAATACAAAATTAAGCAAATATAAAGAAAAAATAGAAAATCAAAATATGTCAGTACACGAAATAATAACATTAGCATCTGTTGTTGAAATGGAAGGTGTACATGATGAAGATAGAAAAGATATTGCAAGTGTATTTTATAATAGATTAAAACAAAATATGGCACTTGGAAGTGATGTAACAACATACTATGCTTGTAAGTTAGAAGTTGGAGAAAGAGACCTTTATCAAAATGAATTAAATAAATATAATCCATATAATACAAGAGGACCAAGAATGGAAGGAAAATTACCAATAGGACCAATATCATCTGTTGGTGAAGCTTCAATAGAAGCAGTTTTAGAACCAAATGAAACAAGTTATTTGTATTTTGTAGCAGATAAAAATGGAGATGTATATTTTACAAGAACAAATAATGAACATCTTAACATGGTAAATGAACTTAAAGAAAATGGATTATGGTATGAATTTTAAAATAATCTCCTCATAGAATATATGAGGAGGTATTTTTTGTGAGAAATATAGAATATAAAAGAGAAAATGTTTATAAATATGCTGAAAAATGGGCATATTTAAGAAATCCAAGATATTATAATTTTGATAAGTTAGGAGGAGACTGTACTAATTTTGTTTCACAATGTATATTTGCAGGATGTAGTATAATGAATTATGATAAAAATAAAGGCTGGTATTATAATAATATAAATGATAGAGCTACATCATGGACAGGAGTACAAGAACTATATAATTTTCTTATAAATAATAAAAGTGTAGGGCCTTATGCAAAAATTGTAGAAAAGAATCAGTTAACAATAGGAGATTTAATTCAGCTATCATTCACAAAAGGAATTTTTAGTCATTCATTAATTATTGTAGGAAAAGAAAATGAAGAAATATTTGTTGCTACACATACATATGACTCGTTCTATAGAAAT
>CANPWI010000049.1 GCA_947584125.1 uncultured Clostridia bacterium | reverse complement strand
TAAATATTCTAATTATTATTTCTTCTAATTCTGAATTTTTAAAAGATAACTTTTCCATATTTTGAATTTCTCCTATTAATTTATTCTTTTAATATTTATTCATATATCACAACAATTTTGTTTTTATATATCCTTTTATACTATTCCTCATTAATCATCCATTTTCGTTTTACATTTTTTTCTTCTTTATTTTTAAATGCTTCATATAGATTTATATTTAATCTATTACATATAGAAACTAGTACAATAAAAACATCTGCAATTTCATCTTCTACACCTGTATAGTTTTCTATTTTATTATAATCTATTGAAGCATTTGGTAATGTCTTTCTAATCGCTTTTGCAAGTTCTCCTGTTTCTTCAAGGAGTAATAGCATTTTGTCTTGAATTTTTTGTTCTGAAAAACCTCTTATTGTTATTACTTCCTTTATATATTCTTGTACCTCGTCTATACTACTAGAATTGTTTAGTAATGACAATAATTTTTCTTGATTATTTTCCATTTTATCCTCCGTAAAAATATAATACATTTTCTCAAAATTATTATAACAAAACAATAAAAAATTTACAACATTATAATATTAAAAGCTTACCACTTCTGGTAAGCCTCCTTAAATTAATTTATTCACTCTCTTATTTTCTTTCAATAAATATTTATATAAAATTACACATATTATTTTTCTTGTGCTAATTCAATAACTACTTCTTCTCCATTTGACTTGAATAAATGTACTTTTAAATTATCTGATGCATCATAATTTGTTAAATTAAATGTATTGTAATAAGTTACTGTACCACCATCTTTTACACTTATTTCACCATCTCCATCTGATCTATGTGTTGGGTAATATTTAGTTCCATTTGATGTTTCAACACACTCATTATCATTCCACGCAATTCCATCACAATTATTTAAATATATTTTAAATGCGGTATTGGAAAGTGTAGCTTTATCAAATTTGTAATTTTTATCACTAATAGAAACTAATTTGTAATTAACTATATTAGATTTTGACATTTCAGTTGGTACATCAATTTCATAATTCCATTGTCCCTCATAAATAGTGTATTTTTCTTCAGTACCTACTGAATATCTTCTTCTAATTTTATTAAATGTTATATTTAATTTTTTTGATGCTGGAAATCCTTTTGTAGTTCCTGTAGCTGTTAAATAATATTTTAATTCATTATCGCTTGTTTTTTCTGTTACATAACTATATGCGCCATCATAATAATCATATTTCTCTTTTGCTTCTTGTTCTGTATAATTTAATTTTTTTATTTCCTCCCATTCTAATTCTTGTGTAGCAAATACTTTATCTCCTTTTTCGTTTACTATTTTTAAGTCCATTATATCATATTTTGAATCTTCACTCATTTCAATTTTTTCATCAAATTTCAAATTAATTGTTATATCAAAATTATTATCATCAATTAAAAATGATTCTATATTTGCACCTATATTGTTAAAAGTTTTATATTCTGTATTAATTTCACTTATATAGTTATTTTCTATTGCTGTTTGAACTCCTTCACTACTGTTGGCTCCAAATTTATTTATTAAATTATTTGTTGCAAATGCAATTCCTGTTGTAGAAAGTAAAACACAAGCTGCAATTCCTATGCTTTTTCCTATAGTTTTCTTATTATTTTTCATAGCTAAATCCTCCTCTATACTATTAGATATAGCTATTTTCATTTTTACATTTTCAAAAATTTTATTGTTATTCATATTATCTAACCTCTTTCTTTATTTTTTTTCTAATTCTATACAATCTTTGCTTTATACTACATTCAGAAATCTTTTGTTCTTTAGCTATATCTTTAATTGATTTAGAAGAATAATAAAAATCTATAAATATTTTTCTATCTATTTCTTTTATAGTTTCTAGCTTTTTTTCAATTTTTTTAATATCTTCTATATTATCATTTAGAAATTCAATACTATCATAACTATATAAACTGTTCTCATAATCAGAAATATCAAAATATATTTGTTTATTTCTTAAATATTCTTTAACTATATTTCTTGTAATTCCTGCTATATATGAACTTAATTTTTTATTGTAATCTAATTTATCCTTATTTTTCCATAATATAAAAAATACTTCAGAAACTATTTCTTCTTTATCTTCATCATTCAAATTCATTTTTGCCATATTATTTATAATGGTATTAATATAATTTGAATAATCTTTTATTATCTTTTCTAAATCTAATTTATTATTACTTTTATAATAATTTATAATTTTACTATCATTCAATTTAGATCTAAACTCCTTTTGTTTATTTAAGACATCTTACATTTATATATTGATAAAATTTTATAAAAAGTAACACTTTTATAAAAAATTTTACTTATTTTACAACTCTAAAAATTTGCATATTTATTGCTCTCATATTATTAAGAGCCTACCATTTCTGGTAAGCCCCTTTTTTATAATAATTTAATCCATTGAGGTATCTAATTTAATTGCCATTCCAATATTGGATAACCTTCATTATATTTCCATTTTTTATTTTCATCTTGTATATCGTTTGTAAAAGCGTCTCCTAATGTGTCTGCTAATTTTTGTAAATCTGTTGCATCCTTTTTTATAGCATCTTTGTCATTATTCAAATTACCAATTCCATATTCAGCTCCGCAATTAGATAGCCAATAATTATTTTTTAATTCATAAGATAAAGTTGTTTTATTATTTACAATTCCTAGTATTCCGCCATGATTATTTACATTTCCTATATTTCCCCTATTATAGCAATTTTCAATTTTAAGATATGAGGTAGCTTCACCTGTATTATCTATATTACCGACTATCCCTCCAACGCATCCTACTCCAGCATTTATGTTTCCAATATTGTAGCAATCTTCAACATAAAGTTCTCCGCTCATTATACCTGCTGAAATACCTCCACTACATGATTGTTCAGCATAAATTGCTCCACTGTTTATAGACTTTTGTATTTTAATTGTAGTATTATCAGCAATATATCCTGTAATTCCTCCGGCCCAATCGTTAAGAATAGTTTTTGCTTCTCCAATATTCTGACAACTTGTTATTGTCACTTCTGTTGATGATTGGACTCCACCAATCATACCGACCAGCATCTCCGCGTTGTGATATAATTATCCCATAATTTTTACAGTTATCTAATTTTATATTTTTAGAATTTTTAACAAATCCTATGATCCCTCCTGTATTATAACCAGTAGAAGAAGTTACATTAACATGGTTATTACAGTTTATAATTTCGGAACTATTTGAATTTATAATTTGACCAACCAATCCTCCACAGTGAGCTGCTCCAGTTATATTGCCTTTTATTGATAAATTTTTAATTTTACCAGATATAGCTCCAAATAATCCGTTAGAATTGTTATTAGATTTTATATATATATTATCAATTGTTTTGTTATTTCCTTCAAATGTACCTTTAAAGTTATTTTTTTCATTTCCTATTGGGATCCAACTTTCTAAATTTTCACTACATACTTGCTCTAAATTTAAATTTTCCATCAATGTAACTGTTTTTCCCTCATAAGTTCTACCATTATTTACATTATCTCTAAATGTTTCTAAGTCTTTTACTGTATATATATTCATATTTTCTGTTAAATCACTTACTTTAATTGTTGCAAATTTGTATTTATCTTCATTGTCTTTTGCTAAAATTGTATAATTACCATTTTCAGTAACTTGTTTAGTTATTGTATATTTATTATTTTCATCTTTTTCTGGTATAGTTTCATCTACACCATTTATTTGAATTTTTGAAATTGTACCATTAAATGTAATTTCTGCTGTTAATGTAGATTTTGTATAATCTGATTCTGTTTTTTGTCCTACTACTATTTTAATATTGTCATTAACTTCTCCTTTTCCTAAACTTGTTAATATTTTTGGTACACTTCTATCTATCTGAAATTGATATCCATCTACAATTACTATATCTCCATTTACTGCAAATCCTTTTCCTCCTAATATATTGTCCAAATATTCATTTTCATTATATTTTTCATTAGTATATTTATCTGTAAAGCAGTCTGATAATGCTATTTCTAGCTTTTCTCTTGCTGATTCTTCATTGTATTTTTCTGCTGATGTTTTGCTTTTATTAAATATTCCATCATCTCCTATTGAAAATCTTATTGCTACTCCTGCTAATATTAATAGTATTATTATTGTTATAATTAATGCTATTAATGTAATTCCTTTGTTATTTTTAATTTTTTTCATCATCTTCTCCTCTTTAATTTAATTAAAGTATTTACAATTTTATCCTTTTCACTTTTAAATTAATATATCTACTTTTTCCTCATTAAAAAATATTTGTTTTTTAATTGCTAAATTTAAAACTTTTTTTAATATTTCCTTGTTTCCAAACCAATTTATTTGTTCTATAAACTCATCAAACTTGCACCATTTGTAATCTATACTTTCTTCATTTAATATTACATTAGCTTTATTTACAAAACTTATATAAACATATTCTTTACATTGTATTCCTAAAGATTCATATTCTAAAATCCAATTTAAATAAATATTATTATTTGTTAATAATCCTGTTTCTTCTTTTACTTCTCGCTTAACTGTATTTTCTATAGTTAAATCGTATTTCTCGTATTCACCTGTTACTACATACCAAAATGACTTATTAAATTGAGGATCATTTTTACTACCTTTTAATAATAATAATTCATTATATTCATTAACAATAAAAGTTAAAATTTTTTTCATTTTATCACCTATATATTTATCACTACTTGCAGTACCACAAATTATCTCTATATTTTTCTTCATAATAATTGCTTAAGTACTTTTATTAGTTTTTCATAATCTTTAGTAATTCTTATTCTAGCATAATTTCCATTTAAGTTAATAAAATTATCACAATTTTCAGCAATTATGCCATTATTCATAAGTTCTTTACTTAAATTTTCATATTTATTGGATTTAATTGTAAAAATTGGTGTTTCTATACTTGTGTATAAATAATTACTTTTATCTAATTCTTTATATATTTTTTTATTTACTTCAACTACTTTCGATTTTGTATATTCTAGCTTTTTATAATTTTTCAAAATATTTTTAAAGATACATGCTGATAAGTCAGAAAATGCAAAAGGAATTGCAATTTCATTGTATATTTTTATAAATTCCTCATCTGCAAATAAATATCCAACTCTATGATTTGGTAATCCATAAAATTTAGATGCACTTCTTAAAACAACTATATTTTTATATTTCTTAACTAAACTTATAGAAGAATTATCTACTGGCATATAGTCTCCATATGCTTCATCTACTATAACAATTATATCATACTTACTTGCCTCTATCACAATTTTCTCTATATCATTAATATTAATTATTTGACCAGTAGGATTATTGGGATTTTCTATATGTATTATATCGTATTTACTACAGATTTTATCCATAAAATCTGATACAACAAATTTATAATTATTCTTTTCTTCTAAACTGTAGTATTCATATATTCCTTTTTTTAATTCTACCTCTGATATAACTCTTGGAAATTGTGGTGCACATCCAAGTATCATAGTTCCTTCTTGTATTAAAAATTCACTAATATTTCTTAATATTCCCATTACACCTGAACCAAAAGATATATTTTTTTTATTTAAATCACAGTTAGAATATTTTTCCCAAAATTTTAGTAATTCATCTTTTAATGATTCATATTCTATTATAGGATATTTATTAATTTCACAGTTACTTTCTAATATATATTTTTTTATAATATCATCTTCAAGAAATGGATTTGTTCCTAATGAACAATCTATCATATTATTAGATAATTGATTATTTAGTGCTTCATTATCCATATAATCTCTAACTTTAAAATTTTTATAGTATTGATTTATCATTTTATACAATATCCCTCCAATTTTATTATATTATAAATAAATATTATATTTTTTTCTAATTCACTATCTCATCACTTAGAAGATATCTTGTAATTTCAATTTCTTCATATTGTTCTATGTTTTCTGTATTATTATTTGGTAGTAATTTTATAATTGCTGCATTTATTCCTGGATCTTCATCAATAATTAAATTATAAATATTACCTGGTATATTATCATTTGTTATTATTGATTTCGGGATAATATTGTTTCTACTTGCATCTATTGTTAAAATATATCCAAATTCATTATATTCTATCTCATATATAGTAGGGTATCCATCATAATTATAATTTGCTATTCTTATTTTATCTGGTTTTCTATTTTTTGAATTAATATTTGTGTTTTCAATAAACCTATCTAAAGTATTTTTATTGTAAATTTTATCGGAATCTTCTCTACCATCTATAACAAAATAACCACTTGCTATGGCATCTTCTATTTCAAAATTTTGTGGAATATCAGTAAATCCTTTTATTTCTTCTATATTGTTTACAGTTTCTGTCAATTCACTATTATCTTCACCTTTTTTTATAATTAAATCATATCCTTTTATAGCAATTACCAAAATAATTACTAATAATCCAAATATTATTAGTGTTTTTTTATTCATATTATATCTCCTTCGAATTTATATTTTTATTTTTTCATTAAATTGATTTTTATACCATTTATTAAGTTGTTTTCTTGTTTTAAAAATATGGACTTTATCACTATTAATTTCTTTCAAATTAGCTATAATATTTGGTCTTTTATTTTTTCTCCAATTAACAACATACCAGAAAAATTCCCAACTCATCCTTTCCTTACAACCAGGTATTTCTTTTCTCTCCTTACCATGAATTTTTATAAATCTTCCTAAAATACCTTTTATTCGTACAATTGTAGAATAATCTAAAAAAATTACATAATCGGATTTTTCTAGGCGTTGTTTTAATGTAGAATGATAAGTCCCGTCTATAATCCATCTTTCTTCATCAGCTTTTTCTAAAATAATTTTATCTCTTTCATCTTCATCTCGTTTATCCCAATTTTTTAAATGATTTATACCATCTATATGATATACGGGTAAGTTTAGTTTTTTTCCTAAATTATTTGCTAATGTTGTTTTTCCAGTACCACTACCTCCAATTATACATACACGGTTCATAAAACAATCTCCTTGATAATTTTATAATAATTTATCTACATATTTTGTGAAAATTATACTTTCTATTAAATCAATTATTGAATATGATAATATTATTATTCCCATAGTTAAAACTAATGCTCCACTTTGGAATAACATATATATACCTCCAATTAACATTATAATTGATAATATTAATGATATATTCCATATTTCTATTTGAGCAGTATGTAATTTTAATGATAATGATAATCTTATTAATGCACTATATATAATCCAAAATGCTAATATAATTCTAATTGTAGACTCTATTAAACCACTACAGAATATAGTAATTAGTCCAATAATTATGGCAATTAGTCCATAGACTAAATCATAATTATAAAAATCGTATTTTCCTTTTGATAAAAAATAATTTACACATTTAATAATTCCAACAGCAATGAACATTCCACCAAAAATATAAGAAATTATTTTAATTGCTAAATCTGTTTTTACTATCATAAATATACCAATTACAGCAAATATTATAGATACCAATATGTCCATCCATCCTGATTTTTTCAAAAGATTATTCATTTTATTTTCCTCCTTATAAAATTATAATAACATCTATTTAGCTATAACCTACTAATTGTTGTTAAAATTATATAATAAAAAGTAGATAATTTCAACTAATTATCTACTCTATATTTTTTATTTTTATAATGAATTAGTTTATAGCTTTTCCATTAACATATAACTTATATCCATTAAAGTCTATATTACTATATGTTGTATCACTATCTTCTAATTCTGTAATGTAACAATCTCCTGTTAGTTTTATTTTTGATGTATTATCTAATTTTAATTTTATACTTTTTGCTGAATTATCTCCATTTATAATTCCTTCATAATAAGAATTATCATTCATAGTCATATCTAATGTTGATATTTCATCTATAACAATATTTCCAATTGCCTCTTGATTTTCTAATATAAGTGTAACATCTCCACCATTAGAACCTGATTTTCCCCAAGAATCTTTTTGTACTCTTAAAAAATTACCACTATTATCGTTGTTTATAATTGTATTATTTTTTAAGTTTATTGATGCTGTAGTATTTGTTACATAAAAGGAATCTCCATTATTGGTTATAATTTTACTATCGTTTGCTGTGAATTCTGAATTTCCAGTTGCTGCATCTCCACTCATAGATTGATATAAGAAAATATTTTTATAAGTAGTAGATTGACCATTTAATTTTGTATTACTATCTGTTAAATTACAATTATTAATTGTTACACTATTTTTCCCTTCTATAACAATTCCTTCTGATGCTTTAGAGGTTAAATTGCTATTATTTACTGTTACATTTGCTGTTGAATAAATTGTAGGAGAACCTTGCCCTGTTGTTGTATAAGTACCACCATCTACTGTAACATTTCCTCCACCTCTATCTGTTCTTATTGCTGCACTTGATGTACCTGCTGTATTAACTGTTAAATTAGATGCTTTCATAGTTCCTCCACCTGTTGTCATTATCCCACCTGAATTATCTTTTGTTGTTGTAATTGTAGAATCAGAAATAGTTACTTCAGTTCCATCATTAGAAGAATTATTTGTTGTCACACTACCTCCATAACAAAATACACCATTTGCTCCAGTAGCATCTGTATTTACTGTTATATTCTCTATGGTAAGATTTGCTCCACTTTTTGCTAATATTGCTGAATTTGTACCATAAAAACTTGTATTATCTCCTCCGTCAGAATCTCCTGTTTTATTTACTTCAATATTAGAAATTGCTACATCAATATCTCCATTTATTAATAGTGCATTTTCATCTGCGTTTTCTGATGAATATTCTCCATCTTCTATTGTAGAATCATCAGTTATTTCTTTAGAAGCAGAATAAGAAATAGAACTACTATTTGTATTTCCCATTCCACCTTGCATTTCTCCATTTGGTTTTTGCATTTCTTGATTATTCATCATATTATTTTCATTAATAGCATCTATTGTAAATTTTAGCAATATTCCTAAAATTATAACTAATAATACAATGATAATAATTTGTATAATTGAATTTTTTTTCATTTTTTTACCCTCTTTCTTAAGTATTATTTGAGTTTTCATATTTGGTAATTAATTTCTCTGATGAATCTCCGTCTGGTTTTTCTGGTGGTTCTTCATCATTTTCGCCATCTGGTTTAGATGGTGGTTCTCCCATATCTCCATTTAGTCTTTCCATTCGATTACCTCTATTCATTGGCATATCTGATTTTTTTACAATTAATTTATTATAAATTAGAAAACCTGATGTTGTTATAATTGCTCCTATTAAAATACCAATAATTAAATACATAATTTTTTCTTTCATTTTTCATTACCTCCATTTAATTTTTATATAATATTTATAATGTTATTATGATTATAGCATCACAATGTTGAAAAATTATTGAAAATTTAATAAATATTTTTATATAGTTATTTCAACTTCTGCTGTCATTCCTATCATTACATTTCCATCGTTTTCAAATTCTATTGTTACATCAAATTTTCCATTAGATGCTATACTTCCTATATGTGTAATATATCCAGTATATTTTTTGCTTGTTGCTGTAACTTCAATAGCCACCTCTTTTCCTATATTTATGTTATTTATTTGAGTTTCATCAACTTTCATTGAAACAGATAACATATTTTTACTTTCTATTTGAACATAATGACTATTTAAACATTTACCTTCTATTTCTGGAAGATTTAATTCTACAATGTAACAATCATAAGGTGCTGTTAAATATGTTCCATTAGTATATTTTAAAATATTTGTACCTTTTTCTACATATTGTTT
>CANPWI010000048.1 GCA_947584125.1 uncultured Clostridia bacterium | reverse complement strand
TAAAAAAATATTACTAATTCATATTATTTTTATGTGTGTTTTTTATTTTCTCAACATTATGTATTTTAACATCTTTTGTTTTGCTTGTCAATAACTTTTCTGTATATTTTTTATGTTTTTTTATGTTTATTTGGTTTTTCTAGTGTCTTATATTATAATACCATATTTTTTTATTCAATTCAAGCCTTTTTTCTTGGTAATTTTTTGATTTTTAACCATTTTTATCTAATTAATATTATATTTCTACAAGTATAATATCTTCTCCTATACATTTTATGTTTTTCCATGGTATAACTATATCGTTACCTGTATTAAATAAATTTAATACTTTATTATTTCCTGGTACAATTATTGATGTAATTATTCCTGTTTCTAAATCTGCAGTTACATCTTGGACATATCCGTAGTCTTTTCCCATCATTTATATTTACTACCTCTTTATGTTTAAAATCCATTCCCTTATTTCCCATATTTATAACACCTCTTTTTATTATATGTTATTTTTATATATATAATAACATTTATATAATTATAATAAAGATATTTACAATAAAAGTGGATTTGCTACACTTTTCAAATAAAAAAACACTTTATAACATTATAAAATAAATGTTATAAAGTACTTTTTTTATTTATATGCTTTTTTTATTCTTTCTATTGCTTCTTTTTCTAATCTAGATACTTGTGCTTGCGATATTCCTATTTCTTCTGCTACCTCCATTTGTGTTCTGCCATCAAAAAATCTTTTTGTTATTATCATTTTTTCTCTTTGACTTAATTTTTTCATTGCTTGAGCTATAGTTAAATTTTCTGCCCATTTTTCATCAGTATTTTTTCTGTCACTTATTTGATCCATAATATATGTGCTATCGCTTCCATCATTATATGCTGGTTCTTGTAAGGATATAGGATCTTGAATAGCATCAAAACTAAATACTATTTCTTCTTTTGGTACACCAATTTCTTTTGCAATTTCCTCTATTGTAGCTTCTTTGCCCTTTTCTTTTGATAATCTTTCTTTTGCTTGTAATGCTTTATATGCTAAATCTCTAACTGACCTACTTACTCTTACCATATTATTATCTCTTAAATATCTTCGTATTTCTCCTATAATCATTGGTACAGCATAAGTTGAAAATTGTACATTTTGTGATAAATCAAAATTGTCTATTGATTTTATTAATCCTACACATCCTATTTGAAATAAATCGTCTGCATTTTCACCTCTATATGCAAATCTTTGTATAACACTTAATACTAATCTTAAATTTCCATTTATAAATTTTTCTCTTGCCCCTTCATCTCCATCTTTTATCTTTTTTAATAATTCATTTTTTTCTTCATTTGATAGGGTAGGTAATTTAGAAGTATTTACTCCCGCTATTTCTACCTTTCTAATCAAATAAAAAACCTCCTTTTGAAAATATTATATTTATTTCATTATTTCCAAAGAGAGATTTTTTATACAATAGGGAAATTATATAATTTAACCTGTTTTACTTATTATATCTTTTTTCATTTTTCCAATGATTTTCTTTTCTAGTCTTGATATGTAACTTTGAGATATGCCAAGCATATCTGCTACTTCTTTTTGTGTTTTTTCATCTCCTGTTGTGAATCCAAATCTTAATTCCATTATCTTTTTTTCTCTATTATTTAATTTTGTCATAGATGATTTTAATAATTCTCTATCTACCTCATCTTCTAATCCTCTTGATGTAACATCATTTTCTGTTCCTAGAATATCTGATAATAGAAGTTCGTTTCCATCTCCATCTTGATTTAGTGGTTCGTCTATAGAAATTTCTCCTTTTATTTTATTATTTCTTCTTAAGTACATTAATATTTCATTTTCTATGCAACGAGATGCATAAGTTGCAAGTTTTATGTTTTTATCTGTGTTAAAAGTGTTCACGCCTTTCATAAGTCCTATTGTTCCTATAGATATTAAATCTTCTATTCCTATACCTGTATTTTCAAATTTTTTTGCAATATATACAACTAATCTTAAATTTCTTTCTACTAAAGTTTTTCTTGCTTCGTCATCTTTTTGTGCTAATCTTTCTAAGACCTCTTCTTCTTCCTCTTGTGATAATGGTGGTGGTAATGTTTGACTTCCAGCTATATAGTATATAGGTAAATATTCAACATCATAATCATTATTTATGTATTTAGCATATATTGTACTTATGCTAGACTTTAATTTTTCTATAATATTCATCTTTTTCACTTCCTTGTACTAAATCTAATCCAATTAGAGCATTATATTTTTCATTTTTGCATAACTTTTTATCGTAAATACCAATTATTACATCTTTAATTTTCTTTTTGTCTTCATCAAATTCTATAATTACCTCATCAACTTTTATTCCTAGTAACATACCATTTTGTTTTCCTAAAGATGCAAATGGTATTAGTCTAACTTTTGATAAATATTCTTCAGCAAAATCTTTTGTTTCCTTTCCTTCTAATAGATTTTTTAATTCTTTTATTACTTTTTCATCAAGTATGTTTTTTATTTTTTCTTCTTCTACTACTATTACAGGAAATTTAGTAATTGGGTCTTTTAATAGGTTTCCTGTATCTATCATTGCTATTACTTGTGTGTGTTTTTCTTTTAAAGTTATTTGTATTTTACAAAACATATCATTTTGACTTATTCTTCCTTTTACAATTTTAAAGGCAATATTTATTACAATAAAACCCATAATACCACCAAGCAAAGCTACTTTTATAGGATAACTTCCTATATATATTCCATTTTTCATTAATATGTCTTGTGGTCTTATATAATATAATAGAAAGAAAGCGCATCCCCCAAAGCAAAAAGATGTTAAATAAAATATTATTATTTCTTTTATACACTTTTTTATTGTTTCAGGTTTGAATGCTATATTTATCATTACTACAGATACTAATATTTTTATAATTACAGTAGAATATATTTCTAGATTAGATAAAAATGACACTACAGCATATATGCTACCAAGTAAACTTGATAAGAATAATTTGATTTGATTTATTTTTGTTTTATTTATTACCCCTGTTGCAAATAGTATTATGTAATTCATACATATATTTTCCAATAATACTATATCTAAATATACTGTCATTTTATATTTGCATCACCTCTTTCTTTGTTGTTTTCATATTATAAAACTTTAAATTTTAAAATACTGTCATATCTTAGTGTAGAAAAAAAGAAATAATCTACAATATTAGATTATTTCTTTACTAAAAATATATTAAACTTTTTTTTATAACAAAAAGAACCATACTTTATTGTATGGTTCTATCGTTTTATTTATTATTTAGACCTTTATTTTTTCTTAAAAATGATGGTACATCTAATTCATTTGATGAATTAATGCTTTCTCCTGATGTTGGAATTGAACTAATTTTTTTGTCTCCCCATGCTTTTATTTTGTCTATTCCCATATTTTGCATATTTAATTCTTTTTCAAAACCTGTTGCAATTACTGTAATAACTATTTGGTCTTGTAAATTTTCATCTATAACTGCACCAAATATAATGTTTGCTTCTGGATCAACACTTCTTTGTACAAGCTCAGCTGCTGTGTTTACTTCATGTAATCCTAAATCATTTCCACCAGTGATGTTGATAATAACTCCTCTTGCACCTTCTATTGATGTTTCTAACATTGGACTTTGAATTGCTTGTTTAGCTGCATCTTCTGCTCTATTTTCTCCTGATGCACTACCAATTCCCATGTGTGCCATACCTGTATTTAGCATAATTGTTTTTATATCTGCAAAGTCTAAGTTTACAAGTCCTGGTACAGCAATTAGGTCTGATATACCTTGTACACCTTGTCTTAATACATCATCTGCCATTTTAAATGCATCAACTATTGATGTTTTTCTATCTATTATTTGTAATAGTTTATCATTTGGTATTACTACTAATGTATCTACTTTACTCTTTAAACTTTCAATTCCTCTTTCAGCTTGTGATAATCTTTTTTTACCTTCGAATGTAAATGGTTTTGTAACAACGCCTATTGTTAATATTCCCATTTCTTTAGCTGCTGCTGCTACTATTGGTGCAGCTCCTGTACCTGTTCCTCCACCCATTCCAGATGTAACAAATACCATGTCAGCTCCTCTTAGTGCTTCTGTTATTTCTGCTTTACTTTCTTCTGCAGATTGAGCTCCTATATCAGGATTTGCTCCTGCTCCTAATCCTTTTGTAATTTTTTCTCCTATTTGGATTTTTGTTCCTGCTTTTGAATATTTAAGAGCTTGTACATCTGTATTAACTGATATAAACTCTACTCCTTTAATTCCTGATTCTACCATTCTATTTACAGCATTATTTCCTGCTCCTCCAACACCTATTACCTTTATAACTGCTGTTCCATCTAACATTTTATCCATTTCTTCATATTCCATCATTTTGTAATCCTCCCATTTTATTCAATTTAGTATATATTTTAAATAAATTAAGTATAGAAAAACTCTTTTATTCTTTCTAAGATATTTTTAAAAAAGTTATTTTCTAATTTTGTATCAATACTACTTGATACAGATTTTGCAAAAGGTCTTGCTGCAATATATCTAACTAAAGCATAAGCGGTTCTATAACTTGGCTTAATTGTACTTATTAATCTTCCTGTTGATATTTTTACTGGTATATTTAAAATTATTTTTCCTGCAACATCACTTTTATTAATGTTTGTTATACCTTGGCCAGTTATTATAACATTATTAATTCTTGATTTTATTCCTTGATTATTTATATCTTTATTAACAAGTGCGAACATTTCCTCTATTCTTGCTTCAATTATTTCTATAAGTTCAGAACTTTTAATAGGTCTTGTCCTTGACTCTCCTTTATAGGTATTTAATATTATTTCATTATCATTATCTATAAAAGATTTTAGTGCTAAGCCATATTGCCTTTTTAATTTATCTGCTTCTTCTTCTGAAATATTTAAAACAACTGCAATGTCATTTGTAATATTGTCTCCTCCTACTGGAATTGTATTTGTGTAAATAAATTTTTCACCCTCAAATACTCCTATATCTATGTTTCCAGCGCCTACATCTAGCAACATTACATTATCGTTTAATTCATTAGTATCTAATACCAAGTTTCTTTCTGCTAAAGTATTTGGAACTATTCCATCAATGTCTATTCCTACCTTTTTTAATATAGATGTTAGTTGTTTTACATATTCTTTGTCAGCTAACAAAATTTGTGCATTTAATGTAAAATTAGAACTAAAACTTCCTATTGGGTCTTTAGTAACTTTTCCATCTTCTAAGATAAATTCAGCTGGAACAATATCAATTAAAACTTTTCCTTCTGGTATTTCAATATCCCTAACTTGCATGATACTTGTGCCAACATCTTTTGCTGATATTCCTGCATACTTGTCCTTAATTTCTTTAACAACACTATTTTGTACTATTGTTGTGTGTTTTCCTGGAATTGTAACATAAGCAGAGTTTATCTTTAAATTGGCTTCTTCTTCCGCATCCTGAATTGTTTTAGCTATAGACATTACTACTTCATCTTCATTAACAACTTTACCTTTTTTTATTCCACTACATTTGCATTTGGACATACATAAAATTTCAATTTGATTAAAATTATTTACCTCTCCAACTATAGTAGAAATTTTTGAAGTTCCGATGTCTATACCCACAATAATATCACCTATTGCCAAGTTTAACTCCTCCATCTTTATAGTATTATTTTCTTCCCTAAGAATATTATATTTTAAGAAAAATGTCAATAGAATTTTGTAATATTTTTGTAATATTTTTGACACCTTCATGTAACAATTTATATTTCTTTAGAGTATCAGTTTTTTCGCGTTCTTAACATAATTTAAGGTGTATAAAATAATTTTATACACCTTTTTCATTCGTATTTTTTTCCTCTTTATTTTTTCTTGAAATCCATTTTTCTATATAATGTCTTCTTATATATCCTAAATTATTAAACATTCTTCCTACAAAAACTACTATTGCCGCAAGATATATATCTACATTTAATCTTTCTCCTAAATATGTAAGCAATATAGATAAAATTGCATTTACAAAAAATCCTGAAACAAATATTTTTAAATCAAAGTTTCCTTTTATACTTGAATTTATACCTCCAAATACTGAATCTAATGCTGCAATTATAGATATTGCTAAATATCCTGACATACTATATGGTATAATTGGAGTATTCATTCCTACTAAAATTCCTACTAAACAACCTATTATTATGGCAATTATAACCATTATATTACCCCCTTTTTTATTTTTCTTTTATATATTTAAATTGCATTTTATTTTTATCTGTTTTTGCTTCATATTTTAAAATTTTAATATTTCTTTTTGCTTCAACTGTTACATTTTTTCCACTTGCTGCCATTTGGTCAACATATCCATTTTTTATTCCTAAAGCACTTTGTAAATATGTTTTTTCCCCTATTGCTTTTATTGTATATGGATTTGAAACATTTTGACTATTTACTAAAATATAATTATTTCCTATATCAACAATATCAGTCATATTTACAACTCTTTGGTCATTTATTGATATTGCTTCTGCTCCTGCTTTTTTTAGTTCATTTACAAGGTTTACTAAATCTTTTGCAACTACATTTTGTTCTGCTCTATTTCCATTTACTTCTACTTTATATCCATCTGAAACAATTATTTCTATACCTTCACCTTCTACATCTGTTTTTCCTAAAATCATATTTGCATTTTTTAATTCTTCTTGTAACAAATTCGATGTTTTGGTTTTATCTTGCTCTTGATTACTATATTCTTTTATTTTTTCATTAGTATCTTCTAATTTTTCATTTGCTTCTTCATATTTTTGTTTCCACTGGCTAAGTGCTTCTTTTAGTTCAGTTTCTTGCATTCTTTCGATTCCACTAATGTCTGTTTCTTCAACTGTTTTAAATTGTACAAATATAGTTAATACTAGTATAAAACAAATTATTCCAATTGTAATTGCCATTATCTTATTATTTTTTTCCATATAATTAATCACCTACTCTACTACCTTCATATATTTGGAATCTATTATTCCATTATATTTTTGTATAACTATATTTTCTACTTTTTTGGTTTCTACTTTAATTCCTATATCTTGTAATTTTTCCAAATATCCTCCATTTCTCATAAGTGCCCCATATAATGTAGATGGATATCCTATTGCTTGTACTACAAAAGGAGTTCCTATTTTATTTCCATTTATAAGTATTACATTTCCATCACAAGATATAAAACTAGTACTTACTAATCTTTGACCATTAATAGAAATTGCTTCTGCTCCTGCATTTTTTAATTCATTAACAACATATATTAAGTCTTCTTGATGTATTAAGTCTGTTCCATCTTCTAGGGTTATAACAATTCCATCACCTGTTAGCTCTGTTAATCCTAATAATTTGTTTGCTGTTTTTAATTCCTCTTCCATTTGTTTTGTTGTTTCGTCATTATTAGAAGCATTTTGTCTTAAATTTTCCAAATTTTTTTCTGCTTTTTCTAAATTAGAATAAGTAACATCATATTTTTCTTTCCACTTTAAGACCTCATCTCTTAAATCATTTTCATTTCTAGCTTGTCCTATTGCAGAATTTGCATTATTTATTGTATTTACTTGTACAACTATTAATGCTGTTAATATAAAACACATTAAACCTAAAGTTATTGCAACTTGATTTTTTTTGTTCATTTTTTGCATCTCCTTTGCAATATGTTATTCTTTTTCTCTAAAAAATACTCTATCAGTATTTAAATTTCCATCTATAAATGCTTCTCCTTGTTTTCCTTTTTTATCTTGTAATATTCCTTTTAGATAATACATTCTTGTTGAAATATCTGATGCATCTCCTAAATATACTTTTTTTTGCTCATTTTCTAAGGTTAATATAAAATTTGTATCATCAGCTATATCAATTTTAGTTATTAGTTCAGCAATTTGATTATTATTAGCTGATTCCATTATGCTTATAACTTTTTCCAAGCTTTTTAGGTCTTTTTCTTCTAATCTATTTCCTTCTATTATTTCTTGATTGTTACTATATCCTGTAATTATTGGTAAATAAATATTTTCTTTGGTAATTTCTAATATGTATCCTTGATTATTTATATAAGCATATTTACCATTTAAATCTAACATAAAGCTTGCTTTTCTTTCTTTAACCTCTATTTCTATTTTATCTGGTAACATTCTATACACTTGCACATCTTCTATATATGCATTCTTTTTTATATTTTCTTTCACTTTTGCTTTAGAAAATTTATATATATTTTCATCTATATATATTTCTGATAAATTTATAATTTCTTCCTTTGATATTTTTCCATTTCCTACTACATCGATTTCTTTTATATTAAACACTGGTGATGTAAATAGGAAAATTGCTAATAACACTAGTAATGTTATAATTATTATTAGTTTTATTATTGTTATTGCTATTTTTTTTGCTCTTTCATAACTTTTTTTGCGGGCAGTTTGTTCTGCCCTTTTTTTATAAATATCTATTTCATTTTTTTGTTTTACATTATTGTTCTTTCTTACTTTTCTTTTTTTCTTTGCTTTGGTCACTTACTCACCTTCTTCTAATGTTATTTTTGCTCCTAAACTTTGTAATTTGTTTTCTAAGTGTTCATATCCTCTTAAAATATATTCTACATTTTTTACTTTTGTCCTTCCTTTTGCTGAAAGTCCTGCAAGTATTAATGCTGCTCCTCCTCTTAAATCTGAAGCTTCAACTATTGTTCCTACCATTTTTTTACCACCTTTTACTATAGCTGTTTTTCCTTCTATTGTAATTTTTGCACCCATTCTATTAAGTTCTGATGTATATTTAAATCTATTTTCAAATATATTTTCTATTATTATTGATGTACCTTTTGCTTGGCATAATGTTGTTGTAATTATAGATTGCATATCTGTTGGGAAACCCGGATATGGCATTGTTTTTATATCTACAGCTTTTAATTTTTTAGGTGCTACTAAATATATCAAGTGTTCATAAACTTGAATGTTACAACCAGCATCTTGTAATTTTGAAATGACTGGTGATATATGCTCTGGTATTACATTTTTTAGTTTTATGCTTCCTCCTGTAATTGCTGCTGCACATAAAAGTGTTCCTGCTTCAATTCTATCTGGCATAATTTTATAACTAACATCTTTTAGTTTATATACACCTTCTATTTTTATCTCATTTGTACCAGCTCCAGTAACTTTTGCTCCCATTCTATTTAAAAAATTTTGTAAATCAACAATTTCTGGTTCCATTGCAGCATTTCCAATAATTGTTTCTCCTTTTGAAAATACAGATGCAAGCATTATATTTTCTGTAGCTCCTACACTTGGAAAATCAAGTTGAATTTTCGTAGGTTTTATTTCATCTACATTGCATAATATTTTACCTGCTTCTTCCTCTACATTTACTCCCATTTCTTTAAAGGCCTTTATATGTAAATCTATTGGTCTTGCACCAATATCACATCCGCCTGGATAAGAAAATGTTGCTTTTTTTAGTCTACCAATTAATGCTCCAGCAATTATTACTGATGACCTCATTTGTCTCATTAAATGTTCTGGAATTTCATATTTTTTTATTTTCTTTGAATCAATTATTATTTTACCACTATTTCGTTTGATTTTGCAACCTAAATTCTTTAATATTTCTAACATCATTTTTGTGTCATGAATATCTGGTACATTATATAATTTTGTTACACCTCCACTTAATATGCATGCAGCAATTATTGGTAATGATGCATTTTTTGAGCCTGATACATAACTTTCACCTTCTAGTTTTTTTCCTCCATCTATTATATAACTTTTCATAAAAAATTCACCTTCCTTTATGCTTATATTTTATGTTTAACATAAAGATTAGGTGAATATTTTACTTTTTATT
>CANPWI010000047.1 GCA_947584125.1 uncultured Clostridia bacterium | reverse complement strand
AAATAGCAGATGAATTAAATAAAAAAGAAATATTAGCACCAGCTATATATTTAAAAATACCAACTTTTATGAAAAGAAAAAGTAGCAATTCAACTGGAACATATTTGTGGCATAGAACTCAAATAGGAAAAATATTAAAAAATGAAGTTTACATTGGAAATGTAGTTGGTAGAAAATTTCAAAAAGTAAGTCATAAAATTACAAAAGTTAGAACAACTAGCCCAGAAGAATATATTATAGTAGAAAATATGCATAAACCAATTATAGATATGGATATGTGGAATAAAGCACAAGAAAAGATAAGAAATAAACACATTACAAGAACAAGAAAATTTAATCATTCACTTAAGGGGTTAATATTCTGTAAAGAATGTGGGCGGAATAGCAACATTAAGAACGAGAACAGAACAAAGAAAATCTGGTAAAGAATGGAGAATAGATTATTTTATATGTTCTAATAAAAATAGCAATAGAGGAAATTGCAATAATAAGCAAATACGAGCAGATTATATTGAAGAACAAATAAAAAAAGAATTAAAAAAAGAATTAGAAAAAATTACATATTCAAAAGAAGAATTAAAAGACATATTCAGAAATTCAAAAATAAAAGTCAAAGAAGAAATACATAAATTAGAAATAAAATTAAAATCAAATAAAAAAGAATTAGAATTAGTTGATAAAATGCTAGAAGAAATATATCAAGACAAAGTAAATAAGGTAATTAGACAAGAAGATTTTGAAAAATTTTATTCTAAAAAAATCGAGGAAAAAACAAAAATTTCAAATAAAATAAAAGTTCTTGAATATGAAGTAAAAAAACAAAAAGAGGAGTTAGAAAAAGTAGATATGAATAAAATTCTAAAACAGACAGAAGAAATATTAAGTTTAAAAAATATAACAAAAGAAATATATGAGAAACTAATAGAAAAAATAGAATTTGATAGTGATAAAAATATATTTGTAAAATTTAAATTTGAAAAATAAAAATCTTAAAAGCTAAAACTTAAATTCAGTATTAGCTTAAAATTTAACTAACACTGGACTTAAGGAATATGAAATACATACAGTAAATCATAAAAGTATGCCAGATTTATCAGACGAACAAGTAAAAGAAGAAATAATGAACTTACATACAGCAATTTATGAAAAAACAGGGTATGAAATGAAATACATAAGACCACCTAAAGGAGAATGTAGTCAAAGGACTTTAGAAATAACTAAAAGTTTAGGATATACAACTGTAATGTGGAGTTTAGCTTATGATGATTGGGACGAAAATAAACAAGGAAGAGAAGAATATGCAAAAGAGAAAATATTAGATAATATACATCCAGGAGCAATAATATTATTACACGGTAATTCAAAAGATAATACAAATGTATTAGATTATTGCATTAAAGAAATAAAGAATATGGGATATGAAATAAAGTCATTAGATGAATTTGAAATTTAGATTGTAAATAATTGACATATAAAAAAATAAGTGCTAAAATTATTAACATAAACATGTAACGGAAAATTATCTACGAATGGAGGTAATTAAAATGAACAAAATACGGACAGCAATATGGGATTGTGATAACACAATTTGGTTACACAAAAAAAATGAAGTAGACATTATGGCAGGTGTATTAGGAATTACAGAGGTAAAAGAGTTTTCAAGTGAGTTCTATAATATGATAATAGTATTTAATTCCTATTTCAAAGATAAGAAAGTAACTTTAAAGGAAATGTACAAAGTAATAGAAAATGAAATGCCAATTTTATTCTTATATGAAATTTCCGCTGAAAAGTTCTTTTCTAAATGGAATGAAAACTCTTATCGATTAAATGACTTTAATGAAGACACAATTTGCGTTATGGAATTTCTAAAAAAGAAAGGAATAAAAATTGTTGTTAAATCTGACTGGTGGAGAGATGTCCAAATATCATTGTTAAAAAGATATAGAGTTTTAGATTATATAGAACAGTTATATTCTTGCGACAATGATTATTTAAAATGTAATCCACTATCTGCAAAAAATATAATAGTAGAAGGTAGAGAGGACGAATATGTAATTATAGGGGATTCTCTTTTATCAGATATTGCTTTTGCAGAGCATTCAGGAATTAAGTCAATATGGTTTAATCCTAATTGCAAAGAAAACAAAACTCCTTTTAAACCTAGCTGTGAAGTTACATCTCTATTAGAGATAATGCAATTATTTTAAAAAAATGCCGATACCAAAATTTTAGGTATCGGTGTTTTTTATGAATAATTATACAAATTTCAAATATGATTATATAAAGAAATGGAAATGTTAGGTGGGATATATATGAAGAAAAAAAGAATTGTAAGTAGAATAGATAAAATATTAGATATGCCACAAGAGGTAGTATCAGATATTCCTAAAGTTACAATTGTTGGATTTGAAGAAATATGGATAGAAAACTACAAAAACATATTAGAATATGAGGATATTTTCATAAAAATTAATACATACATAGGAGCTATAAACATAAGCGGATTTAATTTAAAATTAATACATTTAACTGAAGATGATGTAATGGTAAAAGGAAAAATAGATACTATAGATTTTGAAAGTAATAATATAGAGGAGGAAGAAAATTAATATATGCTTTTAAAAATTTTAATAAACTATATAGTAGGCTATGTAAGTATTAGTATAGAAGGATATTATATAGAAAGATTTATAAATACCTGTATAAGTAAAAAAATAGTTATATGGAATATAAAAAGAAAAAAATCAAGTTTAATTTATGCAAATATTGGAATAAAAGATTTCAAAAGACTAAAAGATGTTGCAAAAAAAACAAAGTGCAGAATTAATATAGAAGAGAAAAAAGGATTACCATTTATTTTTAATAAATATAAGAAAAGAAGAGTATTTGTTTTACTATTATCAGCTTTATTTATTGTTATAATAGGTTTATCACAATTTATATGGAACATAGAAATAATATGTAGTGATAATATTAATAAAGAAGAAATAATTAGTTGTTTAGAAAAAAATGGATTATCAACAGGTAAATTTAAAGCAAGTATTGATACGAAAAATATAGTTAGTAAAATAAGATTAGAAAGAAATGATATTGCATGGATGGGAATAAATATTGATGGAACAAATGCAAGAGTTGAAATTGTAGAAGCAGATAAAAAGCCAGATATAATTGACCCAGAAGATTATTGCAATATTATTTCAGATAAAGAAGCTGTAATTACAAAGATTGTTCCAAAAAATGGTACAGCTACTGTTAAAGTAGGAGATGTTGTTAAAAAAGGCACAATTTTAATAGGAGGCTGGATAGAAGGAAAATATACGGGTACTAGGTATGTACATAGCGAAGGAGAAATACAGGCAAAAGTATGGTATTCAAAAAAAGAAAAAATAAGCTTAAATCAAGAAGTTACTAAGGAAACACGGACTTCAAGAAAAAAAATATAGTATAAATTTTAATAATTTTAAAATAAATTTGTATAAAACCCTTCCAAAATTTCAAAATTATGATACAATAAGGGAGAGAAAAAAAATAAAACTATTTTCTAATTTATATTTACCGATTGAATTAGTTACGGATACCTACATTGAAAAGAATGTAGAACAAAAAACATATTCTGAAGAAGAAGCTAAAGAAATTTTAGTGCAAAAGCTAGAAAACGAATTGTCCGTAGAAATTGGTGAAAATAAAAATATTATAAATAAACAAATAAATGAAACTAAAAGTGATGAGCAAATAGAAGTTGAAGTTATTTATGAGGTTTTAGAAAATATAGGAACCAAGGAGAAAATAATATTTTGAAAGGAATGGTGTACAAATGGAAGAAAGAGGATTAAAAGTATTAGAAACTGATAAAAAGTTTTTTTCTAAATTAAGCAGTACAATTAGTAAATTACTTATTCCAACAAAACTTGGCATAAATGGAATGATGATATCTGTAAAAAGAAATGCATTATTAAAAGCATATGAAAATTATACAGATGATGAAGAAACAGATGATAGAAAAGATGTATTATTAAAAAGATATGAAGAATCTTTTTCATTATATTTAGAAGCTATAGATAAATACATTATGGATTCAATATATAAAAAGGTAAAAAATAATACAGCAACAGCATTTGAAGAAAATGCATTATCAAAATATTATACAATAACTCACTTAAAAGAAACTCAATATATTGAATATAAATATAGAAAACAAAAGTATTTATTAGAATTAGATTATGAAACAGTAATGACATCAAATAAAGAAAAAACAATAAACAGATATAAAAAATTCTATGTAGAAAAGCTAGATGGATTATATAAAGGAATTTTGAAAAATTATTCAATTCAATTAGCAGACAATGTTACAATCGGAGAAAAAACAAAAAATGAAATATTTGACAATATCTTTTCTACAGTTGAAGAATATATTGTAAACATATTACCAATAAAATTAGAACTAGATAACCAAAATACATATAAAGAAATATTACAAGATTACGACAAATTTAACGAATTCCAAGTAGGAAAGCTAGATAAGAGAGACGATATAGAAAAGAAAATGATTATTCTTGGAATTAGTAGAAAATTATTTACACATAGCTTACCACTTGTTGTTGCAGAACAATGCTACATACAATTATTAAAACAAACAAGAGCTTTAATAATTAGCAGTCCAAATACTGTAAAACAAGAAAAAGTTTATCAAATGCTTATAAATTTAATAGAAGACTATAACCTAAAACTTTTATCAACCAAAATATATTGGGATAAACCAAAAGAGAGAGAAGAATATAAAAAATTCTGGGATAATTATAAGTCTTTAGAAAAAATTACAGATAAAAAAGAATATGAAAAACAAAAAGAAATTTTATTTATAAAAAGTGATTTAAAAGCAGTATATGTAAATGAAAAGAAATATAGAAGCATAATTAATTTATACAAAAGAAGACTTGTAGAGTTAGGAGCAATGAGGCAAATAAAAAACAGTGTAAAAACAATAAATGGAAACTATACAAAAAAAGTTAAAAAAAATGTAACAGCATAATAAATGCTATATGAAATATCAAAAAGAAGGATAGAAAATGGAAAATATTATACAAGTAGAATATTTAGATGTAAAAGAAAATAAAGAATATATAGATTTATTAGAAAAAGTTGCAAAAGAATGTTTTAAACAAGAAGGTATCAAAACAAGTCAATTTTATATAAGTATAACATTAACTAATAATGAAAATATAAGGAAAATAAATAATGAGTATAGAAAAATAGATAAAGAAACAGATGTATTATCTTTTCCAATGTTTGAAAAAGAAGATTTAGACAAAATAATTAAACAAGAAACAGAGTATCAAGATGTTTTAGGAGATGTAATTATATCCTTAGAAACAGTTGAAAAACAGAGAGTAGAATATGGTCACAGCTTTGAAAGAGAGCTTGCATATATGCTAGTACATTCATTTTATCATCTTATGGGATATGACCACATAGATGAAAATGACAAAAAAAAGATGAGAGAAAAAGAAGAAATAGTATTAAAAAATTTAGATATACAAAGATAAAGGACATACTAATATGGATAAAGAATTGAAAAATAAAAATTTTATTGATGCAGTAAAAAATGCATGTAGTGGAATATTCTATGCTTTTAAAACACAAATTAATATAAAAATACAATTAGTAGTAGCTGTACTTGTATTAATATTAGGACTATATTTTAAAATTAGTAAAATTGAATTACTATTTGTTATTGGTGCAATTTTTCTTGTAATAATTACAGAAACTATAAATACAGCTATAGAAACTTGTGTAGATTTAGTAACAAATAAATATAATATAAAAGCAAAAATAGCAAAAGATGTTGCAGCAGGAGCAGTGCTTTTAAGTGCAATAAATGCAGTTATAATAGGAATTATAATTTTTGGTGATAAAATATTAAATATTTTCTCTTAAGGAGTGATTAATTTGAAAAAAAATAATGGACAAGCAAGCATAAAAATTTTAGTATCAATATTAACTATACTTATAATTGTACTTGCTATATTATTAGTAATAAAAATAAAAAATGAAAAAAATATGGAAGAAGTAAATGCTACAGATGTTGAAGTTCAAGAGGAGGAACAAGAAGAAAAAGAGGAAGAAGAACCTATAAAAATATATCAAGGAACAGATAGACCAATAGCAGTAATGATTGATAATGTTGGAGATGCAGTTCCACAAGCTGGATTAAACAAAGCTTATGTTGTATATGAAATAATAGTTGAAGGTGGATACTCTAGATTAATGGCAATATTTAAAGGACAAGACTTAGAAAAAATAGGTCCAGTTAGAAGCTCAAGACATTATTTCTTAGATTATGCGCTAGAAAATGATGCAATATATGTTCATTATGGATGGAGTCCACAAGCACAAAAAGATATATCTGCATTAAATGTAAATAATATAAATGGAATAACAGTATCAAGTGTATTTTGGAGAGTAAAAGATAAAGCAGCTCCACACAATGCAGTAGCATCAACTGAAAAAATATTACAATATGCACAAACACAAGGATATAGAACAACAAGTCAAGCAAAAAGTGTTTTAAACTATGTATCTAAAGAATTCGATTTAGAAGGAGAAGATGCTATAGATGCAAAAACAGTAAAAATACCATATTCAAGATTATATAATGTTTCTTATACTTATAACGAAGAAACAAAAAGATATGAAAGAAATGAAAATGAACAACCACACAAAGATTGGGATACAAAAGAAATAATAAGTACAAAAAATATAATAATTACTTTTGCAAAAAATACAGTTTTAAATGATGGAGAAAACAAAGACAGACAAAATTTGAATAATATAGGCGAATTAGATGGATACTACATTACAAATGGTAAAGCAATAAAAATTAAATGTACTAAAACATCAAGAACAGCAAAAACAGAATATAAAGACCTAGAAGGAAATGTTATAAATGTTAATGATGGAAATACATTTATCCAAATTTGCCCAATAGATGCTGATGTAACAATAGAATAAAGGAAATAGATAAAATGGAAAACTTTAAATCAGGATTTGTTTCAATAGTTGGTAGAACAAATGTTGGAAAATCAACACTTTTAAACTCTCTTGTAGGTGAAAAAGTTGCTATTATGGCCAATAAGCCACAAACAACAAGAACAGCTATAAGAGCAATAGTAAATAGAGAAAATTCACAAATAATATTTATAGATACACCAGGAATTCACAAACCAAAAACAAAACTTGGAGAAGCTATGATAGAAACAGCTTTTGGAACTATTCAAGATGTAGATGTAATAGTATTTTTAATTGAAGCAACTAGTGAAGAAATTGGAAAAGGAGATAGACTAATACTTGATAAAATTAAAGAATCAGGTAAAAAAGCAATTCTTGTAATTAATAAAATAGATTTAATAAAAAGAGAAAAACTTTTAAATCTTATAAGTATATATTCAAAGGAATATGAATTTAGTGCTGTTATACCAATGCAAGCAACTAAAGGAAAAAATACAGAAATATTATTAGATGAAATAGAAAAAATATTAAAACCAGGTCCAGCATATTATGATATAGACGAATATACAGACCAAACAGGAAGACAACTTGCAGAAGAACTAATTAGAGAAAAAGCATTAAGACTTTTAAATGATGAAGTACCACACGGATTATTTGTTGAAGTAGAAAAAATGGAGGAAACTGTAACAAATAAAAAAGAACCTATATATAATATAGAAGCAACAATTTATTGTTTAAGAGATTCTCATAAAGGTATAGTAATTGGAAAAAATGGTGAAATGCTAAAAAAAATTGGAACTTATGCAAGAAAAGACTTAGAAAAAATGTTAGGAACAAAAGTTAATTTAAAAACATGGGTAAAAACAAAAAAAGATTGGCAAGAAATGGATTCCATAGTTAATAAATTTAAAAATAAGTGAATAAAATTTGTAAAAAAGCAAATGATAAAATTAAAGGTGTACAAGGATAAGGAGATGAAAGCTTATGATAAAACAAATGGCATGGAATACCTTTAAAAATACAGGAGATATAAATACTTATCTAGAACTTGTTGAAGTAAAAAATATAGAAAAAAGCTTAAATGGTGAAGAGAATGGGAACAATAAAAACGACTGGAATAATACTATTAGAAAATAATGTAGGAGATTATGATAAAATGCTTACAATGTTAACACCAGGTATGGGGAAAATTGGGTGTGCTGTTAAAGGTGCAAGAAGACCAAAAAGTCTTTTAATGGCAGGTACTCAATTTTTGTGCTTTGGTGAGTACATATTATATAAAGGAACAAACACATATCATATAAACTCCTGTGAAACTATAGAAATATTTTATAACATTAGAACAGACCTAGACAAACTAAGATATGCAAGTCATATTGCAAAAATTGTTTATGATGTTACAACAGAAAATCAAAATTCTTATCTTATCTTACAACTTTTATTAAATACATTATATGTTATTTCTGAAACCGATAAAAACATGGATTTAGTATTAGCAATATTTAAAATTAGGCTTTTATCAATTTTAGGATTTACACCACATATAAAAAATTGTTTAAACTGTTCAAAAAAAGACGAACTTTTATATTTTAGTATTAGAGATAATGGCTTCAAATGTGGAACTTGTGCAAAACAAGACAAAAGCATAATACAAATGTCACCAGGAACAAAAGATGCAATAATATATGCAATTACAGCACCTGCCAAAAAATTATACTCATTTTCGATACCAGATGAAAATATTAAAGAATTAGAAATTATTTCAAAATTATATTTAAACCAAAAATTAGAAAAAGAGTATAAAATTGAGAAATGGTATTGAAAGTTATGTAAAATAATGCTATAATAAATATGTAACCGTAATAAAGTGTTATTCTTAGGAGGAATTAGAATGATGGATGGAATGAGTCTATTTAATGAAAACTGTCATGTCGCATATTTTAAATCAAGCGATTTGTTCAATCGGATAATGATTGAAATAAAGTTTGAAAAAAAATTAAGCGACTTCCAAAAAACTTTACTTCAATCTAAGGAGTATCTTGGAGAGGATATTAGGTATCTTCCAATAGAAGCGAAAAAGATTGACGAGTTACGCAAGTATATATACAAGTGTAATGGTAAAGAAGTTGAAAGAGGTACTTTCTGTAGAAAGGGAATAGACGGGTTCTGGTTAAAAGCCAGATTTAGATCTCAAAGTTCCATAAAAGATTTCATGGAGTTGATTGAAACTTTAGAATTGAACTAATCCTAAGGAGAAGTATATCTAGAAATTAGATATGCTTCTTTTTTTCTTTTTGTTATATAAAAATCATAAAAAGCATTGCAAAAAATGTAAAAACAATATATAATGTGGGTACAAAAGCAAAAGGAGGAAGAAATTATGAAAATTAAAATAACAGGAAAAGATTTAGTAGCAACAGATTCAATAAAAGAATATGTTACAAAAAAATTAGAAAGAGTTCAAAAATATTTTGATGATGAATTAGATGTAGTTGTAACAATTAAAACAGAAAAATCAGTACAAATTGCTGAAATTCAAGTAAATTGCAAATATGATTCATATAGAGCTGTAACAGAAACAAAAGATTTATATGCATCTATTGATAAAGACATTGACATATTAGAAGGACAAATTAGAAAAACTAAAGCTAAAAAAGAAAAACAAATAAGACAAGATTCATTAAAAGAAATGTCTATGGAAATGTCAAAGCAAACAGTTGAAGTTGAAGATGAAATTATAAAAACATCTTATTACGAACTTAAACCAATGTCACCAGAAGATGCAAAATTAGAATTAAAAAATAGTAAAAACTTATTCTTAACATTTGTAAATATAGAAACAAATAAAGTAAATGTTATATTCAAATTAAAAGACACAAAAAATTATGGTTTAATAGAACCAGAAGCATAA
>CANPWI010000046.1 GCA_947584125.1 uncultured Clostridia bacterium | reverse complement strand
GAACTATGATAAAGAAGTAGGAATAAGCGACTTATCAAAAATGATTAAATTCATAATTGGATTAATTACATTATAAAAATAAAAAGGATTGCAAATGCAATCCTTTTTACTTACATTATCTTAATACTCTATAACAAATTAATGATATTATAGTATGTAAACGAAGAATGAAATACAAAATCTAAAGTTATATGAATAATCTTTCTTATATTTTACGAATTCGCTCTCCCACTGGCGCTGTAACTCGTTTCACTCGAACAGCCCTCAGCGGTCACCTCAGGCGCTATCGCAAAATAACGAAATATTATTATATAACTTTAGATTAGTTCAAATTTTTACTAATGAATTAATGATATTATGGTATGTAAACGAAGAATGAAATACCGACGCGCAGTTTGAAGGGAGCTTGCGACCGCCAGCAAGGAGGCGTTTTATTCGTAGTGAACATACCATACATATCATTAATTTATAATTATGATTGAATTTATAATTTTTAAATTCTTAATTTTTTAATAATTTTAATCTCATCATACAAATCTTGTATAACCTTTTTTCTATTAACAAGAGCTTGTTTATACTCTTCATAAACCTGTTTAAAATTATCTATAGTTTCTCCTTGTTCTAATAATTCCTTAACCCCTTCTAAATAATAAGCTTTATCCTTTTCCTTTTTTGCATTTTCCATTTTAGTATAATACTTATCTGCAAGTTTTAATCGTTTAATTTGATCTTCAAGAAAACTAACATACTCAAGTACACAACTAATTTCATATTCTGTATCATCTATTACAACTTTAAACAAAACCTTTAATATTTTAGGATTGATTTTACCAACTTTATATTCAACAGAAAGTTGGTCTAATGCAACAGATTTAAGATGTTCATCAGGTTGGGTATCTTTAATTAAAATTTTCAATGTATCAGAAATATTTATATGTGTTTTATATTGTCTTTTACTAACAATAGCATCATACTCATCTGCAACACGAATAATTTGACCAACATAAGGAATATCCTTTTTTGTTAATCCTTCAGGGTAACCAGAACCATTTAATGCTTCATGATGAAATTTAGCACCAGCAGCATAAGGGCGTAATTTTAAATCCTTCATACACATGTTATAACCTAAAGTAGTATGTGTTTTCATTATTTCATACTCTTCATCTGTAAGTGCACCAGGTTTTTGTAAAATTTTAGATGGAATAAAAAGTTTACCAATGTCATGTAAATAAGCACAAATAGTAGCATATATAGTAAATCTTTGTTTACAATGTAAATACTCACAAATTCTACAAGTTAAATTAGCTACATTTTCACAATGTTTTCTAGTAAAAACATCTAATCTATCAAGCATATTTAATTGATATCTCATAGTTTGTTCTAGATTGTAAGATTTAAGAGCAGTTGGACTGTAAAAATCAAAAGTTTCATATTTTTTCATATAATATAATTCTCCTTAGTAAAATAATTAAATTTTATATAATCATAACATTAAGAAAAGCAAAAATCAATAATGAACATAAAAATATAAAACTTTTTATACAATCTAAAATATGAATTTTTTGAAATTATTTGACATATAATAATAAATATAGTATACTATAAATAACTTAATTAAGTAAAAATTCATTAGATAGTCAAAAAACTAGATGTGCGGTAGCATCTAGTTTTTAACTTTTATGTAATAAAAAGATAAATTTATTGTATAAAACAAATCATTAATAAAATTTAAGTAAAATCTTGTAATTTTCGACAATTTAATATATTATATAAAAAAGATAAAATAAAGGTGAGGATATAAATGTATTTAAAAAGATTGGAATTACAAGGATTCAAATCATTTGCAGATAAAACAGTATTAGAATTTAGACCAGGAATAACAACAGTAATTGGACCAAATGGGTCAGGAAAAAGTAACATATCAGATAGTATAAGATGGGTACTTGGAGAACAAAGTATGAAATCTTTAAGAGGTTCTAACTCTCAAGATGTCATATTTGCAGGTACAGAAAACAGAAAATCTTTAGGATTTGCAGAAGCATCTATAGTATTTGATAATTCAGACGGAAAATTACCTGTAGAATATACGGAGGTAACAGTTACAAGAAAATTATATCGTAGTGGAGAATCAAACTATTACATAAACAAAACACCATGTAGACTAAAAGATGTATTAGAATTATTTATGGATACAGGTATAGGAAAAGACGGATATTCTATAATAGGACAAGGCAAAATAGACGAAATTTTAAGTAATAAATCTGAAGATAGAAGACATATATTCGAAGAAGCAGCTGGAATTGTTAAATATAGAACTAGAAAAGCAGAATCTGAAAAAAAACTAGAACAAACAAAACTAAACTTACTTAGAATAAATGACATTCTATCAGAAATAGAAATAAATATAGGACCATTAAAAACACAAGCAGAAAAAGCAAAAAAATATCTAGAATTAAGAGATGAACTTAAATCTATCGAAGTTGGGTTATTTATATACAACATAGAAAATAATAGAGAAAAATTAGAAAAAATAACACAAGATGAAAGTATCTTAAAAGAACAAAACGAAATAGAAAATAAAAAAATGGAAGAAAAAAACGAAGCAAAAGATGAACTAAAAAAATTAGTAGAAGAAATTACAAACAAAATAGAAGAAACACAAAACTCAAAATTCGAAAGTGATAAAGAAATTGAAAAATTGAATTCAGAAATAAGTATTGCAAACCAAAGAATTGAAAACCAAGTACAAAACAAAGAAAGATATCAAAAAGAAATTGAAGAAATAGAAGATAGAAACAAAGAATTAGAAGAAGAAAAAAATAATAAAATAGAAAAGAAAACAAATCTATTTGCAAATAAAGAAAAATTTCAAAAAGAACTAGACGAAAAACAAAAAGAATTAGATACATTAACAAAAAATTTATCTGAAAAAGAACTTGAAATACAAGCAAAAAAACAAAAAGTAGAAGAAAACACAGATAAAAAATACGAATTAATTTCAAACATAAAAGCAATAGAGGTAAACCTTGAAAATCTAGAAAAAAGAAAGAAAACACTAGCACAAGAAATTCAAATTACAATATCAGAACTTGACAGTAGTAGAATAACAAAAGGAGAAATAGAAAAAACATTTAACGAAATTCAAGCAAGAAAAAACGAATATCTAAAACAAATAAGTCAAATAGAAGAAAAAAGACAAGAAATAAATGCAAAATTAAAACAATATGAAGATGAAATAATTAGATTAGAACAAGAAAGCAGAATAAAAGACTCAAAACTTAAATTCTTAATAGAAACAGAAAAAGAAAAAGAAGGATACACAAAAAGTGTAAAGTCCTTATTAATAGACTGCGAAAAAAATCCAGAACTAGCAAAAGGAAATCATGGAATACTTGCAAATTTAATAACAGTAGACCCAAAATACCAAACAGCTATAGAGCAAACATTAGGTGCAAGTCTTCAAAATATTGTTACAGACACAGAACAAGATGCAAAAAAAATGGTAGAACATTTAAGAAATAACAATTTAGGAAGAGCATCATTTTTACCAATTACATCTGTTAAAGGAAGAAAATTAGATAGAATAGATACAAGAAAAGTAGAAGGAGTTATTGGAATTGCATCAGACCTTATTAAGTACGATAAAAAATATGAAGGAATAATGCATAGCTTACTTGGTAGATGCGTTATAGTAGACGATATGCAAAACGCCATAGCACTTGCAAAGCAAAACAAATATGCATTTAAAATAGTTACTCTAAAAGGTGATGTTATAAACCCTTCAGGAAGTATCTCAGGTGGTTCTGTTATGACTAAAACTGTAAACATTTTAGGAAGAGCAACACAAATAAAAGACCTAGAAAAAGAGGTTAAAGAATTAAACAATAAAATTGATAAGTTGCAAGAAGAAAAACAAAAATATTCAAGCAGTATAGAAAATGTTTTAGAAGAAGCAGAAATGCTAGAAAAACAGCTACAAGAAATAGACATAGTATATGCAACAGACAAACAAAAACTATTAGCTGTTGAAGAAAATGTTACAAAACTAGAAAATAAATTAGACAGCTTAAAAAACGAACAAGAAAAAATAGAAAATTCTAAAAACGAATATGAAACAGATAAACAAAACAAAATATCAAGTCAGGAAAACTATTCTATGGAAATAGAAAGTTTAAATAAAGAAATAGAAGAATATACATTGCTAAATAAAGATAACCAAAAATATATAGACGATTTAAACTTTGATGTAACAAACCTAAAAATTTCTGTATCTTCATTTGACGAAAGCGAAAGCTCAATAGAAGAAATGGTAGAAAGAATTAATCAAGACTTGCAAAAAAACATAGAAAGCATTACAAATAAGAAAAATCAAATTGAAAATATAGAAAAAGAAAACAAAGAATTAGAATTAAAAATAGTAGAAATAAAAAATCAAATAGAAGTTATACACCAAAATGTAACAAATAGTGGAAAAACAGTAGAAGAATTAAAGCAAAAAAGAATAACAACCAATGAAAAACTAAATGAAATAGAAAAAGAAATATTAACACAATTTGAACAAATAGAAGATTTAAAAAGTCAAATTCTTAAAATAGATGTAAAGAAAACAAAACTAGAAGAAGAAATTGAACAAATAATAAATGGATTATGGGACGAGTACGAGCTTACACCAAACCAAGTAGAAGGATACCAAAAACCAGAAAATGTTGCTGTTACAACCAAAAAAGTAAACTCATTAAGGCAAGACATTAGAAATTTAGGAAGTGTAAATATAGACTCAATAGAAGAATACAAAGAACTAGGAAAAAGATATGACTTTATGTGTGAACAACGACTTGACCTAGAAAACGCAATAGCAAAATTAAAGAAAATAATATCAGACATGACATCAATTATGAAAGAGCAATTTGCAACACAATTCAAAGTAATAAATACAAACTTTGGTGAGGTATTTAAAGAATTATTTGGAGGAGGAAAAGCAGAATTAATACTTGCAGATGAAGAAAATATACTAGAATGTGGAATAGACATACATGTTCAACCACCAGGAAAAAAACTTCAAAACATGTTACTTTTATCTGGAGGAGAAAAAGCATTCACTGCAATAGCCTTGCTATTTGCTATACTAAAAATTAATCCATCTCCATTTTGCGTACTAGATGAAATTGAAGCAGCACTTGATGATGTAAATGTTTATAGATATGCAGATTATCTAAAAAAATTTGCACAAGATACACAATTCCTTGTTATAACACATAGAAAAGGAACAATGGAAGCAGCAGACACAGTATACGGTGTAACAATGGAAGAAAAAGGAATTTCAAAAATGTTATCCATGAAATTGAAATAAAAACTTTTGATACATGTTCATAAAGTTTAAAATACATCGCAAAAAATTATGAAAAATGTGGAAAAAATGAAATAAAGAAATATATTTTAGAAAACTAAGGTTAAAAATAATATTTAAATTCATTGATAAATGACAAATATAATGCTATACTAAATATAATGAAAAAAAGGAGGAGATTCAAATTAGCGATTTTGATAAGATAAATTATTGGATTGAACTTGCTGATTATGATCTAAAGACAGCAAAAGTAATGTATAAAAGTAAAAGATATTTATATTTAGGATTTATGTGTAATCAAGTTATAGAAAAAATATTAAAAGCTTATTATGTAAAAACACATAAAGATATACCACCATTTACTCATAAATTAATTAAATTGGCAGAGAGTTGTGAATTATACGAGGATTTTTCAGAAGAGCAAAAAGACTTTATAGATTTTGTATCTCCATTAAATGTGGAAGCCAGATATCCAACAAGAAAAGATGAACTTTTTAATTCATTAAATAAAGAAAGATGCAAAAAATTATTAAAAGAAACGGAGGAGATGTTACTATGGGTAAAGAAAAAGTTAGAGAATTAGTTGAGCAATATGCTAAAATCGTTAGAAATAATATGCTAGTTAATAAAATAGTTTTATATGGTTCTTATGCTAGAGGTGATAATAAAAAAGATAGTGATATTGATGTTGCTGTAATTGTTCCTAGAAGTAGCATTTCTAAAGATATTTTAGAAGATATGTCAAAATTGTTTAAATTACGAAGAAATATTTCAACGGATATAGAGCCAGTTTTGTTAATTGATGAAGAAGATAGAAGTGGATTTTTGGATGAAGTGTTATCTTACGGAGAAGTAATCTATTCAAGATAATCAAATCGTATATATCATTAATTAAAAAAATTTACAAAAAAACAAAAAAACATTGACATCTTTTTGTCAAAATAGTATAATCCAAATTGTAGAAATGACAAATACATAAAGAAAAAATTTTAAAGGAGGAAACAATATGGATGAAAAACAAATGTTAGTGCAAATTTTGAATGAGACAATAGGAATTGGAAAAAGATTAAATAATGTAGAAGAAAAAGTAGCAAAAATCGAAGCGGATGTAAAAGAAATACAAAAGAAGGTAGTAAAAATAGACAAGATGGAGAACGACATAAAAGAAATACAAAACAAAATAGTAAAAATTGAAACAAATTTAAATGATGTACAAAAGAAGGTAGTAAAAATTGATAAGATGGAAACAGATATAGAGGATATTCAAATTTGTACAGTAGAGTTAGTAGATAGACTAAAAAAAGAACAAGAGAAGGAAGAAGAGAGAATAAGTAAAGTAGAAACTAAAATTAAAATAGCAGGAGAAATCCTTGCAAGGTAGTAAAAGGGTTACATTTTTGTAACCCTTTTTACAAAATTTTATAGTAATTACCCAAGCTAGCTAAGGGTTAAAAAATTATATTTTTTTCAAAAAAGGAAAATGTTAATTGTATTTTATTATAGTACTAAAAAAGTAAATTCACAAATAGTTCAGAAAATAGTTAAGAAATTAAAAGCAAAATTAATGCAATAAAAAGCATTTGGTCCTCAACACCTTCGCTATATAAGAAAAAAATCATACAAATAAGTAAAATATCATCAAAATATAATTTTAATCCAAATATTTCAAAAAAGCTAGAATCATAATCCGAATTCCTATAATTTTCACTATTTTCATCTGTTTTCAAAGCAGGTAAATTTTTTTCATTATTATCACTAGAAATATTTTTTATATCATTAAAATTAGGTTTCGAATCTGAATATTTTTTTGCAGGATGCATATATCCAGTATTATTAGTATATCCAAAAGAGCGTCTACTGTATGGAAAAGGACTAAACGGAGGAAACATCATTTTTTATCTTCACCACCTGTTTGGTTAAAAATATCCATAACCTTAGACATACTAAATATTTTAGCATACTGGTCCACCTTAGACCTTCTACTTTCATTCAAATATGGTTTTAAAGAAAGTAGTAAATTTGCTCTTGGATCATCTCCAGTAGAATTAAGCTTATCCATAATTGTCTTCATCTTCATAATCATTTCTATATCAATATTAGAGTTTTTTGAATTATTAATCATATTCATAATATTAGTAATTGTTTCAGGATTAATAGAATTTGGAGAGTTGTCTTTGTTTTCCTTAGGGATTTCTGAATTATCATCCTTTGATGCTGAAGCTTGATTTGCAAACTGATTTAGCATTTCCTTCAAATTATCAGGAATATTATTAGAATTAATTAAATTATTAACAGCATTAGACATCTCCTCAGAATTCATCAAAATCACTCTCCTATAAGTTAATAAAGATTTAATACATATCTTCTAAATTAATGATATGTATGGTATGTTCGCTACGAATAAAACGCCTCCTTGCTGGCGGTCGCAAAGCTCCCTTCAAACTGCGCGTCGGTATTTCATTCTTCGCTTACATATCCATAATATCATTAATTTCTAAGTAAAAATTATATACTAGCTTTATTTAAAGTTATATAATAATATTTCGTTATTTTGCGATAGCGTCGTGGGGACCGCTGAAGGCTGTTAAGCAATTTTTAATTGCTGTTACAGCGTCAGTGGGAGAGCGAATTCGTAAAATATAAGAAAGATTATTCATATAACTTTAAATTAGTTAAAATTTCTGTTACAGGTAAAAAAATTTAGAATAGCAAATTTTATAACTAGCTTTTTCTAAAGTTATATAATAAAATTTATAACCTATTTTTTATTAAAATCTTGCTTATTATTTAGTATGTCAGAAGCTTTTTTTAGCCCTTCCTCCAATTGTTTCTTATCCATTTTAGAAAGCATATTCATCAAAGAATTAACATCAATATTATTCAAATTATTATCCATAAAATAACCCCCAATAAAAATATATTCAATATGATACATAGTATGAGCAAAAAGAAAAAAATGTTACTAAAAGCATATCCCTAGTATAAAACAGAAAATGTAATAAAAATGTAATAAAAAAAATACATAAATGTAAAAGAAAAATAAATACCCAAAATCCGTAAAACAGTTTAAAATAGTAAATAAATATATATATTGAAAAAAAAGTCTAAATATGGAAAAATAATATAAATAATATAATATAGTTAGAAAATTACATAAAAAATTAACAAAATTTAATTAAAAACCTTGAAAAAAGGCAAAAAATGAGATATAATGTAAAGTGATAATGTATGTTCGTACATTATGTAAATTTATTGATTAAATTTGGGAGGAAAAAACATGGAAAACAAAGTATTAACAAAGCTATTAGCAAGTGCATTAATAATAACATTAACATTTGCAAACATAGCATTGCTAGGGAGTTTAGTTCAAGAGGTATATGCAGAAAAAGTAGATAAAGTAGAATTTAATGCATATTTAAAAGATTCAGAAGGAAACCTAGTAAAACAAATTGAAAAGGATGTAGAAGAAAGCCTTAGTTTAGTTTTAGATGTAAAAGTAGATGAAGGCTATTTATCAAGTACCCAAATAAGTATAGATGAATCAAACTTTAGACTTGCAAATGAGATAGTAAAATCTGAATTAATCCAAAGTGTAGATTTAGATAATAATATAATAACATTATCTCAAGTAGAAAAAGGACAAACAGCAAGTTTAGAAATTAAAGTAGAAGCAATAAAAGATAATATAAATAACATAGACAAAGAAACTAAACTTACATTACAAGGAAAATTCATATCAGAGCAAGGAAAGAAAAAAGATGTAAAACTTACTGAAAATGTAAACGCTAAATTTACAACATCAGCTAAAGCGGAAATAGAACAAACTTTAAGCAAAGTAGTTCCATTTAACCAAGAAGATAAAAAAGGAGTAATTATAGAAACAGTTGTAAAAACAAACATAACAAATAATAGCGTACCAGTAAAAGAAAGTAAATTAGAAATACAAGCACCAGTAATAAATAATGAAAAACCACAAGAAGTAAAAGTACATTCAAATGGAACACTTGCAACAAATGGAGATAATGGAATAGGCTTTAATGAGCAAAACTACAATTACAATTCTGACGAAAACAAACTAGAAATAACAGTATCTAATAATGAAAATGAACAAGGAAAAGTAAACTATGTACAAAACAGTAAAGACGAATATGTTGTTACATACATATATTCAGAAGATGTAGCAAACACAATTACAGCAAATAAAGTTAATATAGAACAAAATGCAACACTAACATTACAAACTTATACAAATCAAGAAATTAAACAAGAAAATGCAAAACAAGTTTTTGAAATAAATGGAGCTAGTGGAAAATTAGTTAGTACACAAATAGGATTAAATACAAACAAAATAAGTAAAGGATATATATATAATCAACCAGAAAAAGAAACAGAATATACACAATACTATATTACAGACATAGCTTATGTAGGTCTAGTAGACGAAGTAAAAATAGTAGTAGATGAAGATAAATTAGTAGATGAAAAAAATGAAATATTAAACATACAAGGTGCTACATATTTTAAACAAACAAAAATAGAACAATCTAACTTTGAAAATATATTAGGACAAGATGGAGAAATTGTAATATA
>CANPWI010000045.1 GCA_947584125.1 uncultured Clostridia bacterium | reverse complement strand
AACACAATTTATTATACACTTATATGTATAAAAATTCAATATATTATATGCCTTAACTATGCTTTTTTTGCAAAAAATAGATAAATATGGAATAAATTTTTAAAATATTGACAATTATAATAGGTTAATATAAAATTAAACATAATAATAATGAGAAGGAGAATACATAAGATGAATAAAATTTGCAAAAAAACTTATGAGAGTATGCAAAAAAAACTAATCAATGAAAAGAAAAATATTAAGAATAATAAAGCAATTACATTAGTAGCATTAATAATAACGATAATTATTTTATTAATATTAGCAGGAGTTGCAATAAATTTCACAATAGGACCAAATGGAATATTTAATAAATCAAAAAAGAGTGTAGAAAAGTATGAAATGGAAGAAGCTAAGGAGAAAATAGAAATATCTATACAAGATTTGATAATGGAAAAAACTCAAAATGGTGAGGACTTTCCAACACTTGGAGAAGTAGTTAATAAATTAATGGAAGAGAAAATAATAATAGGCATTGACACAGAAAATCAAAGTGAAGATATTGCAGTAGGAGAAGGTGGAGATATAACAGGTGATAGTGTAATAGTAATAACTGAGAAAAAATTTTTAGCTAAAATTACATTAAAAGAAAACTGGCAATATGAGGTGGAAATGCTTGGAAAGTATAGAACAGAAGCAGAAAATGATACAATAAATCCAACAGTACAAGCAAAATATGACCAAGCAACAAAAATGTTAGAAATAAGTGTACAAGATGAAGAAAGCGGAATAGCAGAAATTACTGTTGAAAGAAAAGTAAGTGATGAAAATAATTCTAATACAAGTACATCTTTAGTAAAAACATTTACTTATGAAGAAAAATACACAACAAAAGAAGAAAAGTTAAAAGTTGTAGCACCATATCAAAAATATTTAAAAGAAATAAATGTAACTGCAAAAGATAAGGGAGGAAATCAAGCTAGCTATCCAATAACTGGTTTAAATATTTTTGGAGATGAATATGTAATAACAACAGAAACTGAGCTTCAACAATTAGCAACAGAGGTAAATAACGGAAAAAATTGTTTAGGATTAACAATACAACTAGGTAATGACATAGATTTAAGCAAAATAGAAAACTTTACACCAATAGGAGAAACAAATAATAGTTCAAAATCTTTTAAAGGGAGTTTTAATGGAAATGGATATACAATAAGTAATATGACAATAAATAGAGATGAATATTATACAGGATTATTTGGATATGTAAATACAGGAGCAAGCATAGAAAATGTAAGAATAAAAGACTGTAATATCACAGGAAACAAGACACATGTAGGAGGCTTAGTAGGATATAATAATGGAGGAAAAATAAGTAAAGTAGTAGTAAGTGGAAAAATAGATAATAAATTTATTGCTACTAATAGTGGTGCATATGTAGGAGGATTAATTGGATACAGTGGAAATGAAGGAACAATAGATAATTGTTATTCACAAGTAAATATAACAACAGAAGGAAGATATATAGGAGGATTAGTAGGGTACTTAAATAGTGGAACAATAACAAATTGTTATTCAATAGGAAAAGTTACAGGAAGCAGTAATATAGGAGGATTAGTAGGTGGTAGTGGCGGAACAATAACAAATTCATATTGGACAAAAGAAACATCAGGAGTAGAAAAAAGTAGTTATGGAGAATCTGTATTATTATCTGCTTTAACACAAAAAGAATTTTATCAAGATAAATGGGACTTTAATAGTGTATGGGAAATAGAAGAAGGAAAAACAACACCATATTTAAAAGGAATGGGAGATGCAGAAGAAATAAAAACAGCATTAGAAGGATATGAAATAATGAAAGGAATAGGAACAGCTTCAAACCCATACCAAATAACAAATGTAAAGCAATTAAGTTTAATAAATTATGAATTAGAAGAACATTATGTATTAGAAAAAGATGTTAATTTAGAAAAAATAGAAAACTTTACACCAATAGGAAATAATTCAAATAAATTTACTGGAAGCTTTAATGGAAAAGGACACACAATAAGTAACTTGAAAATAAATAGAGATGAAAATTATACGGGACTATTTGGATATGTAAATACAGGAGCAAGCATAGAAAATGTAAGAATAAAAGATTGTAGTATAACAGGAAATGGAAGATATGTAGGAGGACTAGTAGGATATAATTATGCAGGAAAAATAAGTAAAGTAGCAGTAAGTGGAAAAATAGATAATAATTATGATGGTAGTGATTATGCTTATGTAGGAGGATTAATTGGATACAGTGGAAATGAAGGAACAATAGATAATTGTTATTCACAAGTACAAGTAGAAGCACAAAGAACAAGGATAGGAGGCTTAGTAGGATACTTAAGTAGTGGAACAATAACAAATTGTTATTCAATAGGAAAAGTTACAGGAAGCAGTAGTGTAGGAGGATTAGTAGGTAGTAGTGGCGGAACAATAACAAATTCATATTGGACAAAGGATACATCAGGAGTAGAAAAAAATAGTTATGGAGAAACAGCATTATTATCTGCTTTAACACAGAGAGAATTTTATCAAGACAAATGGGATTTTAATAGTGTATGGGAAATAGAAGAAGGAAAAACAACACCATATTTAAAAGGAATGGGAGATTCAGAAGAAATAAAAACAGCATTAAAAGAATATGAAATAATGAAAGGACTAGGAACAGAGTCAAGTCCATACCAAATAACAAATGGAAAACAATTAGTTTTAATGAATTATGAACTAGGGTCACATTATGAATTAGTAAATGATATAAATTTAGAAAATGAAGGAATAACAAACTTTACGCCAATAGGAAATAATTCAAATAAATTTACTGGAAGCTTTAATGGAAAAGGACATACAATAAATAAATTACAAATAAATAGGGATGAAAATTATACAGGATTATTTGGATATGTAGTAACAGGAGCAAGCATAGAAAATGTAAGAATAAAAGATTGTAGTATAACTGGAAATAAGCAATATGTAGGAGGATTAGTAGGATATAATACTGGAGGAATAATAAGTAAAGTAGCAGTAAGTGGAAAAATAGATAATGATTATAGTGCTGGAGATGGTTATGTAGGAGGACTAATTGGATACAATGGAAGTGGAGGAACAATAGATAATTGCTATTCACAAGTACAAGTAGAAGCACAAGGAACAAGGATAGGAGGCTTAGTAGGATATTTATATAGTGGAACAATAACAAATTGTTATTCAACAGGAATAGTTACAGGAAGCAGTAGTGTAGGAGGCTTAGTAGGAGCAAGAAGTAGTGGAACAGTAACAAGTTCATATTGGGATACGCAAACCTCTGAAATACAAGCAACAACATCAACTGCTAAAGGAGTTGGTAAAACTACAGAAGATATGAAAAAACAAGAAACTTATGAAGGTTGGGACTTTAGTATTATTTGGAAAATTGAAAATGGCAATTATCCTGAATTAAGATAAACAAAAAATATTTTTGAAAAAATAGAAGGAAAAAAAACTTTTTTGACGAATAATATACTTGTACATAAGATAACATGTACAAAATAAATTTTTAAATCTTTGGAAGGCGGTGCACAAAATGCAAATAACAGATGTACGTTTAAGAAAAGTAAATTCAGAGAACAGAATGAAAGCTGTTGCTTCTGTAACATTCGATAATGAATTCGTAATTCACGATATCAAAGTTATCGAAAGTCAAAATGGATTATTTATAGCTATGCCAAGCAGAAAAACTCCAAACGGAGAATTCAAGGATATAGCTCATCCAATTAATGCTGAAACAAGAGAAAAAATCCAATCAGCTATATTAGAAGCTTATGAAGCTCCTGAAGCTGAAGGTTCAGAATCAGCAGAATAATAAATAATAAAAAATCCCTAGTATAAACTAGGGATTTTTTATATAGTAAGAAATTATCCAAAATTCTTATTATATAAAAAGCAAAATACTTACATTATTTTGCAAGCTCATAAATTGCTTCTGCATAAATTTTAGAGCTTGTAATTAAATTATCAATTTCAATATATTCATCAACCTGATGACACAAATCAATATGACCAGGCATATTTGCACCATAAGAAATACAATTGTTAAAGGCTCTTGCGTAAGTTGCTCCACCAATAGCAATTGGCATAGCATTTAATCCAGTTTTTTTATTAAAAATATCACAAAGTGTTACAACAAGAGGGTTATCTTTTGGAATATATAAAGCCTCTTTTTCACCACCAAAATTAACCTTAATATTAGAAGAGTTAACTAATTGTTTAAAAGTATTTTTAACATTATCTATAGGTAAAGTTACAGGAATTCTTAAATTCATACCAATAGATAAAATATTATTATCTAAAGTAAATTGTGCAACATTAAGAGTTAATCCACCAGATTCATCTACATAGTTAATACCAAGTTTTTCACCTGTAAAATCTAAATTAATATATTTATACATAAAGTTTATTAATTCGATATTAACATTATATAATTCAAAAACATTGTGAATAATAATTAAAAGTTGAGAAATTGCATTTTTACCTAAATCTGGATGAGCAGCATGAGCACTTACTCCTTGTGATACAATTTCTATTGTATTTTCATTTGTTATATTTACAGAAATATTAAATTTATTTTCATATACTTGCTTATCAAATTTATTCTTTAAATCAGAGATATTTATGAAATTATTGTCTATTTCTAAAATCATTTTACAAAATTTTGGCACAACATTAATTGCATTATTATTACAGTCAATACTTTTAATTTTTATACAAGAATTTTGGCAAGAATAATTTTGTGTTAAAAATGTAGAAAGTAAAGCTTTTTCAGCATATATGCATGGAAAATCAGCATCTGGACTAAAACCAATAGAAGGATGTTCCTCATGTTCTTTATAATAATTAATACATCTCCACTCTTTTTCTTCATCTAATCCTAAAATTAATCTAACTCTTTTGTTAATCTTGCAATTATCCATAACAGCTTTCATTGCATATAAAGATGCTATAACAGGTCCTTTATCATCTATTGCTCCACGACCATAAATTTTTCCATCAGAAATAGTAGCTGAAAAAGGAGGATAAGTCCAATTTTCTCCTTCTGGTACTACATCTAAATGCCCAATAATTCCAACTAACTCTGTACCTTCGCCAAACTCTATATATCCACAGTAACCATCTATATTTTTAGTTCTAAATCCTAAACTTTTTCCTAGATTTAATATATATTCTAAAGCTTTAAAAGGTCCATCTCCAAAAGGTTTATCCTCTGAAATTTTTGTAGTAGAAACACTAGGAATTTTAATTAGTTCACAAGTAGAATTTATAATATCATTTTGTAAAGAATTTATATATTCATCTAACATAAAATACCTCCACTATAAAACATACATTACTTATGCTATTTTATGCATTTTATACTAAATTATGAAAAAAATCAAATTAATGTATTTCCTAGTAAATAAAAACACTGACCACAAAAAAGTGGTCAGTGAAAAATTATTCTTAACAATAGTCACAAGTTACATTTTATTTTGAATCTTGTTTTTCAATGGCTTCCGGATAAAATGAATTATATATATCCTGGAAAGCCTCAAAATTTTCAAGCGCCACAGAGCATTTGAATAAAACAGTATCCTGTCCTTTATCAGAGGGAGTAATGCTTTCTAATATGCATTTTTTTCCCAAGCTTACATTTAGCTGTCTGATAAAATTAGCGATACTGCGATCGCCTATTGTATCTGGTAACACTATCTCAATTTTTATTGTTTCTTTTTTCATTTTATTGCCTCCTCTTGATGTATAAAAAGAATAATTTTTTTTACTATTACATAATTATATTTTAACATATTTTACATAAAATGTCAAACTAGGTATTGAGATTTTTGGAAAAATTGTATATAATAGTATAGTAATATTATTATATATAAAAATTTCTACAATAAGTTATAAATCGAAGGAGTAAAGCAAATTGAATGAAATTATAAATTTAGCTATGACAAATGAAAAAACAATTAGCTATATAAATGAAATAAAAAGTAAAAAAAGCCCAATATCTATATTGGGCTTAACTGATATTGGAAAGATATATTTTTCAGCACTAACTAAGAAAGTAACAAATAATATTATATGCGTAATTACATATAATGAAATACAAGCTAAAAGGTGGGTAAAAGACTTACAAAGTTTTTCAGACGGTGTTTTTTATTTTCCAAAAAAAGAAATTGTTACTTATGATTATCTTGCTGAAAGCATGGAAAATGCATATAACAGGATAGAGGTATTAAATAAGTTAGAAAAAAATGAAGTAAAAGTATTAGTTACAACAATAGAAGCTGTTATGCAAGATATAATACCTAAAAGTATTTTATACAAAAATAAAATAAAATTAGAGGTTGGAAGCACATATTCCTTAGAAATTTTGAAAAGAAATTTAGTAGAATTAGGATATGAAAGATATGACTTAATAGAAGGAAAAGGTCAATTTAGTGTAAGAGGTGGAATAGTAGATATTAGTTTAACAGACGACATAGGCATTAGAATAGAATTTTGGGGAGATGATGTAGATTCTATAAGATACTTTAATATTTCATCACAAAGGTCAATAGAAGAAATAAAGAAAATAGAAATATTCCCATCTTCTGAATATGTTTTAGAAAAAGATGTAGAAGAAATTTGTAAAATAATAGAGAAAAATAACAAGGAAATAGGAAACTTAGAAAATGTATTAGAGGATATAGAACAAATTAAGCAAGGTAATATTATAAGTAAAATAGATAAATATTTTGAAAGTTTTTATACAAATAAATCAAGTATAATAGAGTATTTACCAAAAAACACAATAGTAATGTTAGATGAATTTGAGAAAATAAATGCGAGAGTAGAAAATATACAAAAAGATAATAAATTAATTATACAAAATCTTGTAGAGAGAAAAAAAGTTGTTCCAGATATTTTATTAAAAATGAGAGATATTAATGAAATAGAAAAAGAACTTTCAAATATGCAAAAAGTATTTATAGATAATAAGGATATAATGCAAAGCAGAGAGAATATATATTCATTTAAACAAAGAGAGGTAAATTTTCATAAGAGCACAATAAACATATTATTAGACGAAGCAAAATCAGCAATTTCTAATAAAAAATATGTAGTAGTTTTAGGAGGAAAAGAAGAACAAGCTAAAAGAATATTACAAATACTAAAAGAAAATGGAGTTAAATGTAAATATAGTGAAAAGTTAAAAGAGTTAAATCAAGATGAGGTAATTGTTACAACAGGAGAATTAAGTGCAGGACTTGAAGATTATAATTTAAATCTGTTATTAATAAATGCAAGCAGTTTATTAAAACCAGAAAATAGAAACAGAAGAAAAGTTCCATCAGCATTTAAGCAGGGAGAACAGGTAGTATTTGCAGATTTAAAAATTGGTGATTATATTGTGCATAAAACTAATGGAATAGGACAGTTCATAGGTGTTAATACTATAAAAACAGATGGAGTGATAAAAGACTATATAAAAATTAGATATAGAGATAATGGTATACTTTATATACCAACAGATTCACTAGATAATATAAGAAAGTATATTGGTGGTGGAGAAGGAGAACCAAAGCTTAATAAATTAGGAAGCAAAGAATGGTCTAATACAAAAGAAAAAGTAAAGAAAAATTTAAGGGAAATTGCAAGAAATTTAATAGAACTTTATGCGAAAAGACAGAAAGTAAAAGGTTATGCTTTTTCAAAAGATACACCTTGGCAAAAAGAATTTGAGGATGCATTTCCTTATGTGGAAACAGATGACCAGCTTAGATGTATAGAAGAAGTAAAAAAAGATATGGAAAAAGAAAAACCAATGGATAGATTACTTTGTGGTGATGTTGGGTATGGTAAAACTGAGGTTGCAATTCGTGCAGCGTTTAAAGCATGTATGGATCAAAAACAGGTTGCATATTTAGTACCAACAACTGTACTTGCAAACCAACAATACGAAGCATTTAAAAATAGAATGGATAATTTTGCAATAAAAGTAGAACTTCTAAATCGTTTTAGAACTAAAAAAGAACAAAATGATGTAATAAAAAAGTTAAAACTTGGAGAGATAGATGTAGTTATAGGAACTCATAGGTTACTTAGTAAGGATGTTGAGTTTAAAGATTTAGGTCTTTTAATAATAGATGAAGAGCATAGATTTGGAGTAAAAGATAAAGAAAAAATTAAAGAATTAAAAACAAGTATTGATATATTAACAATGACTGCAACACCAATACCAAGAACCTTACAAATGTCTGTAGTTGGTGTTAGAGATATGTCTGTTATATATGAACCGCCACAAAATAGAAAGCCAGTTCAAACTTATGTATTACCTTATGATGAAGAAGTTGTAAAAGAAGCAATAATAAAAGAGTTAGAAAGAAATGGTCAGGTATTTTATTTATTTAATACAGTAGAAAATATTGTAAGAAAAGTGGAAGAAATAGAAAACCTAGTACCAGAAGCAAAAGTAGGATTTGCACATGGACAAATGACAGGTAATGAGCTTGAAAGTGTAATGCTAGATTTTATAGAAGGAAAAATAAATGTACTAGTATGTACTACTATTTTAGAATCTGGAATTGATATACCAAATGCAAATACAATAATAGTTGAAAATGCAGATAAATTGGGATTAGCTCAATTATATCAAATAAGAGGAAGAGTAGGAAGAAGCGATGTTCAAAGTTTTGCATATATTACTTATAAATCTAATAAACTTCTTTCAGAGGTTGCAGATAAAAGATTGAAAGCAATGAAGGAATTTACTGAGTTTGGTTCTGGATTTAAAATAGCTATGAGAGATTTGGAAATAAGAGGTGCAGGAAGTTTACTTGGAGAAATACAACATGGACATTTAGAACAGGTTGGTTATGAAACATATTGTAAATTGCTTGATGAGGTTATTAAAGAAATGCAAGGTGAAAAAATAGAAGAAGAAATAGATGTTCAAATAGATTTAAATATTTCAAGTTATATTCCTGATGAATATATTCAAAATAGTAGTCAAAAAATAGAGGTGTATCAAAATATTGCTCTTTGTAGGACAGAAGAAGATATACAAAATATTATTGATGAGTTAATAGATAGATATGGAAGCATACCAGATGAGGTGTTAAATTTAATAAATATTGCAAAAATAAAGGAACTATGTAAAAAGGCAAATATTATTAAATTATCACAAAAAATGCAAAAGATAATATTTTATTTTGATAAAAATAAGTTTAATCTTGGTAAACTAGAGGAACTTATTAAAGAATATAAAAATAAAATAAAATTTTCACAAGGATTACAGCCTTATATAACTTATGAGTTAGAAAAGCCAGTAAATGAAAATATATTTAAAGAAATAAAGGAGTTTTTGGAAAAGTGCAAATAATAACTAGTAAAGATAATGAATTGATAAAGAAAATAAAAAAATTAAAAGAAAAAAAATTTAGAGATGAAGAAAATGTTTACTTAGTAGAAGGAACTAAAATGCTAAAAGAGGCAATTGATGAAAAAGCTAATATTCATACAATAGTAGTCTGTGAAGAATGTATTAAAGATAATACTATTGAAAAGGAGCTTTTATATGAAATAGCAAAATACGAATGTATATATGTAACAGAAAAAGTGTTTAAAAGTATCACAGATGTAACTAATCCACAGGGAGTGTTAGCTGTTATAGAAAAGAAGAATAATAGTAATAATATAAATTTTGATGAAGATATTATTATTATTTTAGATGGAATTCAAGACCCAGGAAATTTAGGAACAATTTTAAGAACAGTTGATAGTATAGGTGTAAAACAAATAATAGTATCAAAAGATACTGTAGATAGTTATAATCCTAAAGTAGTTCGTTCTACAATGGGAGCTTCATTTAGAATAAATGTTATAGAAACAGAAAATCTTGTAGAAACTATAAAAGAAATACAAAAAAATGGATATGAGGTTATAGCAACATCATTAGAAACAAATAATAGTATATATGATATAGATTTTATGAAAAAAGCAATTATAATAGGAAATGAAGCAAATGGAATATCTAAAGAGGTACAAGATGTATCAGATATAAAAGTAAAAATTCCAATGTTAGGTAAAACAGAAAGCTTAAATGCAGGAGTTGCAGCAGGAATTATGATGTATGAATATGTTAGAAAAAAAGTTTCCCGGATAAACCAGGAAACTTTTTTTCTTAATTATATATTATAAATTAATCAATCCAATTATTGATTTTACAAGCATAGATAGGTCACATACATCAACTTCTCCGTCATCATTAATGTCAGCAGCTAATGCCTCATTGTGTTCTAAAACTGCTAATCCAATCATAAATTTTTTAAGTTTAGATAAATCTGATACATTAAGTTCACCATCTGACATAACATCGCCTACTACAACTAATGTATAAGTTTTTAAATTACCATTTAAATTAAATGTTAATTTATCACCAGTACAAATATATTTTGTATCTGAGTTGTTTTTCTTTTCTATAGTAATACCATTTGCATTTGTAATTATATTTTTCTTTAAATCCTCAAAAGATGTTTCAGGTTTTATTTTTAATATAATATCATTATCTATT
>CANPWI010000044.1 GCA_947584125.1 uncultured Clostridia bacterium | reverse complement strand
AAAAAAAAAAAAAAAAAAAAAAAAAAAAAAAAAAAAAAAAAAAAAAAAAAAAAAAAAAAAAAAAAAAAAAAAATAAATAAAAAAATAAATAAAAAAATAAATAAAAAAATAAATAAATTAAAATTTAAATAAAAAATAATTAAAATAAAAGAAAGGATTAATAAATGAAAAAAATTATTACTGCAATAGGAAATGAAAAAATAAAAGATAATATTAATAATAAAGATAATATAAAAGTTTTAAATAAAGATATACAGTATATTGAAGGGATTTTTGAATTCTTAGAATTAAATAGTGAAATAGATTATTTAATAATTTCTAATAAAATTGTACAAGAAGAAAAAATAATTAAATTAATAAAAGAAATAAAAAAGATAAATAAAAAAATAAAAATAATTTATTTATATAAAAATATTAATAATGAATTATTAAATTATTTTGAAATAAATAATGATAATTATATTTTAGAAAATAATGAAGAAAATATAAAAATAATAATTAATTTAATAAAAGAAAAAAAATTAGATAAAAATAATACAAATATTAAAATAAAAAATAATAAAGAAAAAAATATTTTTAATAAAAATAAAATAATTAGTATTGCAGGAGCAGGTGGAGTTGGAAAAAGTATCTTTACAGCTATTTTAGCTAATCAATTAAAAAATAATTTTAATAAAATATTAATAATAGATTTAGATATATTAAATAATAGCATAAAAACTATATTTAGAAAAAAAGATAATAAAATAAAAAATAATTTAAATTATGAAAAAAATAATATAGAAAATTTAATTATTAATTTAAAAAATAATATTGATTTATTATCACTAAATAATATTTTATTAAATTATGAAAAATTTAATAAAAATAATTTTGAAAAAATAATAAATAAATTAAAAATAAAATATGATTTAATTCTTGTTGACACATCTTCAGAATGTTTCTTTGAAAATAATAAATTTATTCTAGAAAAAAGTAAAAAAATAATTTTCTTAATAGAAGGTAATATAGTCCAAATAAAAAAATCCCAAACATTATTAAATATGTATATTGATAAATGGAAAATAGATAAAAATAAAATAAAAATTATTATAAATAAAAATAATAAAGAATCTATTGAATTAGAAATTTTAAAAAATATTTTTAGAGAATTTAAAATTATAGGAAAATTAAATTTAGATGAAATATATATTTATTTAATTAATAATTTTTTTAAATATAATTTTTTAGTACAAAAAAAAATAAAAAAAGAATATGAAAAAATTAATTTAGAAATATTAAAATTTATGAATTAATTAAATGGAGGTTTTATGGATAGAGAATTAATAGAAAATAATAATATAGAAAATAAATTAAATAATGAAAATTTATTAGAAGAAAAAAATGTTTCTGAAGAAAGTCAAAATTCTTTTTTACAATCTAATTTAGGTAAGGTAATAAATACAGGAATAGATGTAGGACTTAGAGCAATACTTCCTAATGCAGTTGAAAATACAGTAATTGATATAAAAAATACACTTTTAAATCATGGATTAAAAGAGGGAATAAATACAGCCATTAGTGGAGCAATAGATTTAGGAAAAAGTGCAATAGGTATAGTTACCGGAAAGTTTGAAAATTTATCACAAGTTCAAAATGCAATTAAAAAAGGTGGAATTATAGATTCTGTATCTAGTGTAATAGATAATGTATTAAAAAGTTCTACAAAAAATGGTTTAATAAAAAGTAATACATCCAAATTAATAAAAAAAGGAAAAAATGTAATATTAGATACAGTATCTTCAAATATTGAAGAATCCTTTTTTTCACAATTAAAAAGTATTGAAAAATTAGGAAAATATTCTCAAAATTGGAACCAATATTTTGAAAAACAAGATTTAGCTGGAATGGAAAGAGAGTATAAAAAAATAAAAACTCAAATGAAAGAAATAATTCCACTACAAACAACCTTAACTCAAGTAAAACAAATTGAAAATATTCAGGAATTAGTAAAGAATAAAGGCAATTTTAATATAACAGAAGAAGAATTACAATTAGCAGAAAAATTAGCATAATAATTGTGATAATAATTCCATTTTTTTATAATAATTCACTTGCAAAAATGCTTACGGTTTAGTATAATACAAGAAGATATTATACTAGAAAAGAGGTTAAAAAAATATGGATACATCAGGAGAAAAAATTATCGAAAGAGATATAGAAAAAGAAATGAAAACAGCATACATAGATTATGCTATGAGTGTTATTGTATCTCGTGCTTTGCCAGATGTAAGAGATGGTTTAAAACCTGTACATAGAAGAATTTTATATTCTATGCATGAAGATGGAATAACATCAGATAAGCCATATAGAAAATGTGCCAATACAGTTGGTTCAGTTTTAGGAAGATACCATCCACATGGAGATGCCGCAGTTTATGATGCAATGGTTAGAATGGCACAAAACTTTTCATTAAGATATATGCTAATAGATGGACATGGAAACTTTGGTTCAGTTGATGGTGACCCACCAGCAGCTATGAGGTATACAGAAGCAAGAATGTCAAAAATATCTAATTACATGTTAGCTGATATAGAAAAAAATACAGTTGATTTTATGCCTAACTATGATGATAGATTACAAGAACCAACAGTTTTACCAGCAAAAATACCAGCACTTTTAATGAATGGTTCATCAGGTATTGCAGTTGGTATGGCAACAAATATTCCACCACATAATTTAACAGAATTAATAAATGGAATTATAAAAATTATAGATGAAGATGAAGTTACAGACGAAGAATTAATGCAAGTAATAAAAGGACCAGATTTTCCAACAGGAGCTCAAATTCTAGGAATTGAAGGTATTAAACAAGCATATACAACTGGTAGAGGAAAAATAACATTAAGAGCTGAAGCTGAAATAGAAGAAATGCCAGGAAACAAACAAAGAATAGTTGTAACATCATTACCATATCAAGTAAATAAAGCTAAATTACATCAAACAATAGATACTTTAATGAAAGAAAAGAAAATCGAAGGAATTGCAGCAACAAGAGATGAATCAGACAGACATGATAATATTAGATTAGTTATTGAACTAAAAAAAGATGTAAATGCAAATGTTGTACTTAACCTATTATATAAATATACACAAATGCAAGATACATTTGGTATTATTATGCTTGCACTAGTTAATGGTGAACCAAAAATACTAACACTAAGACAATGCTTAGACCATTATATTGAACATAGAAAAGTTGTAGTTTTAAGAAGAACAAAATTTGAACTAGATAAAGCAGAAGCAAGAGCTCACATTTTGGAAGGTTTAAAAATTGCAATAGATAATATAGATGAGGTTATACAAATAATTCGTTCTTCTTATGATGATGCAAAAGAAAGATTAATGGAAAGATTTGGATTATCAGAAATACAAGCACAAGCAATACTTGATATGAGATTAAAAACACTATCTGGATTACAAAGAGAAAAAATAGATGAAGAATATAATGAATTAATGAAATTAATAGCACATTTAAAAGAAATTTTAGGTAGTGAAAGATTAGTTTTTGATATTATAAAAGAAGAACTTTTAGAAATAAAAGAAAAATATGGTGATGAAAGAAAAACAAAAATAGTTGCAGCTGAAGGGGAAATAGACATTGAAGATTTAATAAAAGAAGAACAAACTGTTATTGCTTTAACACATTTTGGATATATAAAAAGAATGCCAATAGATACATATAGAAGCCAAAAAAGAGGTGGAAAAGGAATTACAGGAATGACAACTAGAGAAGAAGATTTTGTAAAACAAATATTTACTGCTTCAACACATGATACAATATTATTCTTCAGTAATAAAGGCAAATTATATAGATTAAGAGGTTATGAAATACCAGAAGCTGGTAGAACTGCAAGAGGAACAGCTATTGTAAATTTATTAAGCTTAGATAGTGGAGAAAAAATATCAGCAGTTATTCCAATTCAAAATTTTGCTGAAGGAAAATATTTATTAATGGCAACTAAAAATGGTATTATAAAGAAAACACCATTAAAAGAGTATGATACTAACAGAAAAACAGGATTACAAGGAATTACATTAAAAGAAGACGATGAGTTAATAGATGTAAGACTAACAGATGGACAAGATAATGTAGTACTTGTTACACAAAAAGGTATGTGTATCACATTTGATGAAAAAGATGTAAGACCAATGGGAAGAGTATCACAAGGTGTAATAGGAATTAGACTAGATGATGAAGATAATGTAATTGGTATGGAATCTATTATACAAGGAAGTAAAGCAACATTACTTGCTATAACAGAAAATGGATTTGGAAAAAGAACAGAGTTAGATGAATATAGAGTACAAACTAGAGGAGGAAAAGGTGTAATAACATACAAAATTACACCAAAAACAGGTGATATTGTAGGAATTAGAATTACATCAGACGAAGATGATGTTATGCTTATAACTGATAAAGGAACAATAATAAGATTAAATGTAAAAGATATAAGCATATTAGGAAGGTCAACACAAGGTGTTACATTAATGAGAACAAATGACGGAGGAAAAGTTGTAAGTATAGAAACACTTACCCCAGAAGATAAAGAAGAAGAATAAAAAATAGAACTTTTTAAGTTCTATTTTTTATTCTTATATCTTCACCAAAAAATCTACAAATATTATAATGACCTATAAATCTTGAAACAATTCTTTCATCATAATTAGAAAATAATTCTTGAATATTTAAATTAGTTGAAATAAGAGTTTTTGTTATATGATTATTTTGATTTAGTAATCTTGTATTTATTATATTAAACAATTCTGTAAATTTTAGAGAATTCATAGTTTCTGTACCTAAATCATCTATTATTAGTAAATCAACTGACAAAATATTATCATAAATATTTTTTGAAACATTTTCTTTTCCAAATCTGTAATCTATTATTGTATCTAATAAAACACTAGAGGTCTGATATAAAACTGTTTTATTTTTATTTATAATTTCTTTAGCAATACAGTTAGATAAAAAGGTTTTTCCTAATCCTGTATTACCTGTAAAAAGAAGATTTTTTGCATCTGGATCATCAAAATCAAGGATAAATTTTTGTGCTAATTTTTTTATATTTGTAATATTTTTTCGAGGAGAAATATTTGCATTATATTTTTCGAAATTTACTTCATCAGAATATAATTCTAGTGAAAAAGTATCAAAATTTTCTTTTTCTAAATTTCCAATGTTAGATTTATTATATTCCATATCAAACATTTTTTGTTTTATACAATTACATAAAGTAGATGTATTGTTTATATAACCTGTATCATTACATATTTCACATTCATATTTAGGCAATAAATCCTTTTCAGATAGACCAATACTTTCAAGAATTTTTAATTTTTCTGCTTTTAATTTATTTATTTTTTCTTCTAAATCTTTTGAAGAAACATTATTTTCTGATTGTAATATATTTTTCATTGTAGAAAATACTAATGTTTGTAATTCTTTATCTATTTGTCTTAATCTAGCATTTTGTGAATATATTTTGTCTTTTTTTTGTGATGCAGTAATTTCAGCTGATAATTTTTTTTGTTCATATTCTTTTAATAATGTTTTTAGTACCTCATTATTCATACATTACTCCTTTTTAAGCATCTTGACTATTAGCATATAATGAATTTAAATCAGTATATTGTCTTTGCTCGTAATTATTATATTTCGTTTTCTTTTCTAATTCTTTAATATTCTTCTGTTTTTGTTTAGTTTCAAGTAAGAAATTTTGAACATCAACTACTGTTTTGAAATTTCTATCATGCCAATCACAAATTAGTTTATCAATATAATCAAAACTTGGATTAGATTTAGAGGTAGTTTTCTTTAAAGCAAGTTCAATAACATCTAAATTGTAACCAAAATCAACAGTCCATTTTTCAATATAAGCTTCTTCATATTGAGTAAGCATTCTTGAAATACCAAGTTTTTTAGAAATAGTCTTTTTAATTTTATTTAGCTTTTCTTGTTTTTCGTAATAAATATCTAAATCATTAAATGTTTTTATATTATTCTTATGCCAAGCATCAGCAACAGTTTGAACATAGTTTCTATGTAATGCAGATTTATCAAAACAATATCCAAATAAAGCAATCATAACTTGTTCATCAAAATCATATTTTTTAAACCATAATGTAATATCACTATACCATGAAGGTGTCATCATTCCTTGGAAATATGAGTTATTAATACTTTCAATAGCTTTTGCTCTATATTGACTTTGTTTGTTTTTTTCAACATCTTCAGGTGAAAGTGCAACTCTTGGTTTATACAATTTATGTAGTTCTATTTCTTGCAAACTATTTACAATAAAGCCAGAATTTTTTTTAGTTATAACTCCTTGTTCTTCCCAATATTTTAAAGCATTTTGTATTACAGGTAAAGGAAGAGCTAATTTTTTTGATAAGTCATTTAGTTTTATATCTTTATTATATTTAGATAGAAAAACTATGTATAAATATACTTTTATAAAGTTACCATCAGCTTGAGGTAAATATTCTGTTAAAAATATATCTGGTATGGTAGTTTCTGAAAATAATATTGTAAAATCATTTGCTTCAATTTTCATTATCAAGTCCCCTTAAAAACCTTAAAAATTTTAATCTTAAGTATATGTCAAATTATATCATTTTATAGGATATTTTACAACAAAAAAATTTAAATTTGTAAGGCATTAAAGTAGCAAATATATGAAATATGATAGGTTTATTTATATAAATATATTTTTGGATTTTTCAAATAACGAAAAATATAATATAAACAATAAATTATATTTTCATGGTTAAATCCAATTAAACTAAAAATGAAAAGAGGAAAACAAAGTACAATAAATAAGAACATTTTAATATAAAATGGAACCATAAATATACTAAATATAGAATATATGAAAAGTCCCCATACTAAGTTCAGGATAATTGTAGAGTAATCTAAAAATCCAAATAGTTTGTTTTTAAAGTTATAGTTTTTTGGAATAATGAATGTCATAATACCTCCTTTTTAATGTTTCATAAAAGCTTGTAAGGTTTGTAATCCATATTGAATGTCTGTAGATAATCCACCTATAAATTCTTTCATATAAGAGTTTGATTTTATTAAAACTAAAATAGCTCCTACAAAAATAAATTTTGAAAATAAATTATTTGAATCAAATGATAACGAAAATATTAGTATTAATACTATAGATACAAAAACTTGAATAAAAAGTAAAGATATTAATGTTCTTATCCAAGATTTAAAAAAATTAGATGTTTGAGGAATAGATAAGCATAATATTGAAAAAGGTGTAAGCAATATAAATAATTTAATAAGAATATATCTTATAGAATATGAAAATATTAATGTAAAAAAACCAGCTGAAATCATACTTTTTATTATACCATCAATAGAAAAAATATTTATATTAGATTGTTCTATATAAATAATAGTGTTTAATCTATCCACTAAAGAAGAAAAGGATATTTGGTTTCCAAAAATATCTTCTCCCAAAGCACGAATTGCATCAGATGATGTTGAAAAAATAAAAATTAGTTGCTCACATAAATAAAAGGAACAGTTCATAAATATTCCAATTACTATAAGTTTTATAACAAATTGCAAAGGATGATAGGTAGGAGATAAAGTTATATGAGATAAAAGTAAACTTACACAATAATATAGTAAAAAACCAAATAGAAAAGCATTACATATTAAAAGAATTCCAGAAGATGGATTAATTCCAAAAATAGTTTCAAAATTTTGATTTTTTAAAATATCATTATTAATAAAAACTATATCGTCTAATACTGTATAAATATTATTATCTATTGATGAAATTAAATTACCAAATAAAGAATTGATAGTTGATATAATTGTCTGGGTAATTTGAGATATGTCCAAAATAATCCGTCCTTTCTAACCTACTAAATTTTCTATTGCAGATAATAGTAAATCAAGTAGTAAAATAAAGGCATAAGAAATTATAGATATACGAATAAGTTTTTTTCCTGTACGAATTCTTTCTTCATCTCCAAAACTAAATTTTTGCATTAAAAAACCAGCACCAATAGCTACTGCTGCAGCAGGTGTAGATATTGTAATAATATAGTCTTCAATTTTCTCAAAAGCATCTGCTATTTTATTAACAATTTTAGGATAAGCAGAAAAAGAGTTATTTGAAAATGATAATATAAATATAAATAATAAAAATATTATAAATAAAAAATAATAAATTTTCTTGTGTTTCATAAATTATTTCCTTTCTTTAAAATATGGTATAAGTTTTAATTTTTGTGGAGGAATAATATCTTTTCCAGTAGATAAAAAACAAAGACATGAAAAAGTTTCTAATTTTTGAGTGAAAAAATTTGTATCAAAGATATAGTCAGATTGAGTATAACTATTTATACTTTCAGATATTGTAGAATTATCAGAATTAAATGTGTTTGTAAAGTAATTATATTTTGTTTCTTTAGAGTTTTCAGAAATACTAATAGATTCTTTTAATTTTTCTTCTTTTCCAATTTGCTTTTGAGCATCTTCTATTGTAAATGTATCATCAGTTCTAAACCAGAGTTTATTAATTAAGCTTTGAACAATAACTCTTACAGTATATTGATTCCCAATAGAGTTTAATAACGAAGTATAACTTTGTGTAGCAACTATATTAATACATTTTGCCTCTCTACTTTGAGAGTAAAAGTTTGCATCTGTATCTGTAACAAATTCATGATATTCATCACATATAAAACAAACACTTCTATTTTTATTTAAAGACGAAGAGCTTAGTCTTGTCATAACATCTGTTTGAAAATCTAACTTTAAATATGCTGCTATAATTTTGGATAAATTTCTGTAAACAGATAAATTCATATTTAAAATAACAATTTTACCAGAGTTAATTAAATCTTCAAAACCATAGAAATTAACCTCGTCTTTTAGAGGACAAAAAGTTTTTTGAACATCATAATCAGAAATAAAACAACTTGTTATTCTACTAATTTCTGATTTTAAAATAGAGGATGTTCTAGAATCAAGCTGATTAAACTCTTTTTCAAAAAATTCAATACTGGATAATAAATTATGTACATCAGAAACAGATAATTTACCTTTAAGAAACTTAGTCCTTAAAATATCAAGTTTTTCCTCGTAATACTTTGGATTAGTAATTAATTTATGCAGTTCAGTAAATGTAACATATCCATCATTATATAACCTACAAAGCTTTATACATTCTGTTAATATAGCTTCAGCTTTATCTAACCAATATGATTCAGAATTATTTTTTGAGAATAAAGTTAAAATAGTTTTTAAACGATTAGCTAATACTGTAGGTTTTAAATTAGGTTTATCAAGTGGATTGTATTTAATTTTACCATTTAATTCTATTATAATTAAATCTTTTTCTCTATTATAAAGTTTTGCATAATTAACTACTTGTTTATAATAATTACCTTTTACATCTAAAATAAGCATTCCTAATTTTTCTGAAAAAATGTTATGATTATAGGCAATAAGCTGTTTGGTATAAGGGTATATTGCACAACTAGTCTTACCAGAGCCTATTGTACCAGTTATAAGAATATTTTGATATAAACTTTCTTTTGGAAGATATATAGGAAGATTATCACATGTATTTCCAATATGAAGATATAAAGTATCTTTAGGAGTAATGTTATATGAATTTAAAGTTAATGATTTTGGTTTTTTATTAAACAAAAATAGATATATAAAATGTGCATATATAAAAAAAGCAAGTACAGAAAATAAAATGTATAAAATTTTTAACAAATTCCATATATCAGGAAAAGATGTGCATATATCAAATGGTGTAAAAAAGTAAGGAATTATAATGGTAGATGATGTATAAATTTTAAAAAATAATAAAAAATAAATTAAACTAAGCGAGAGTATAAATGATGAGTAAAAAATTAATTTGCGTTTAAAAGTGTTAATAAACAAATAAAGTACCTCCTATTTTATAGTGTTTTTCTTAATATTAAGTTTATAACCTTGTAAATTATGAAAAACTTTTAGATTAAAAAAAGAATAAATTGTATAGAATACAACGAAAATATGAATAATAAAAGAAATGAAAAAGTAGTGTATTAAACCTTGAATATTATCACCACCTTTTATTAAATTTGTATAATGATACAATAAAAATTTAATTTTGTCTATACTTTTTTTAAAATTTATGTTAAAATATTTTATGTGTATTGGCAAAAACATTGAAAAATAAAATAAAAACAAAAATAAAAATTTTTAAAGGAGGATTAATTTTATGAAAATAGAAAAAACAACAAAAATTGGTGAATTATTAGAAAGCAATCCAGAAAAAGCAGAATTACTATTAGAAGCAGGAATGCATTGCTTAGGATGTCCTGCATCACAAGCTGAAACACTAGAAGAAGCATGTGAGGTTCATGGGATAGATGTTGATGAACTAGTAGAGAAGTTAAATGCATAAAAATTTACATTTTTTTTGGAAAAAGTGTTGACAGTTTCAAAAAAATGTAGTAATATATATGAGTATCTTATGAAAAAAGAAGATACTCATAAGATATGGGCTATTAGCTCAGGTGGTAGAGCACTTGACTTTTAATCAAGTTGTCCCGCGTTCGAGTCGCGGATAGC
>CANPWI010000043.1 GCA_947584125.1 uncultured Clostridia bacterium | reverse complement strand
TCACAAAATTCTGTTGCAATTTTATTTGTTTCTGTACATATTTGTGCTGATACATGTGTTGTACAAGTTTTACTTGGTACTGTTCCTTTTACAAAGTATTCTGTATAAACTCTATTACCTCTAGGGTCCTTTGAACATAAATCTGTAGCAAGTAATCCAGAATCTTTACATATACTAGCTGTAATTACACTATCTGGTTTTTCCAATGTAGCATTTGGTAAATCTTTATGAACTGCTTTCATTATTGAAGCCCATATAGTAGTTGCTGTACTTGATGTAACCTTTTCGTTATAATCATATCCATACCATGTAGCTCCAGTATAATAAGGTGTAAATCCACAGAACCATCCATCATAATCATCATTTGTTGTACCTGTTTTTCCAGATACTGTTATTCCTGACATTGCAGCAGCAGTTCCTGTTCCTCCTGCAGTTATTGGTTCTGTTAGTAAGCTTTTCATTATAAATGCATTACCTTCTGATAAAACTTCTCTTTTTTCTTGTTCTTTTTCAATAATTGTTTTTCCATTTTGGTCTACTACTTTTGTATAGAATGTTGGTTCTATATATGTTCCATTATTTGCTATTGTAGCATAAGCAGCTGCCATTTCTAATGGACTAACACCATTTGTAACTCCTCCTAGTGCTAGTGATAAGTTTTCATCATTATGCTCTTTATTTTCACTAGCTGTAACTAATGATGTAATACCTAATTTTCTTAAAAATTCTATTGAATTTGCTGGTGTTAATTTTTGTAATAATTGTGCTTCAGTTGTATTTTGTGATATTTTTAACATATATCTAATATTTGATAATCCTTTAAATCCACCATAATAGTTTTTATAGTGATTTCCAAATGAAGGAATTGGAACATCATCTACTACTGTACCTGCATTTATTAGTCCTGCTTGTAATGATGGTGCTATAACTGCTATTGGTTTCATAGATGAACCTGTTTGTCTTACTGAATCTACAGCTCTGTTTTGACCTTTAGCTGTTTTTTGACCAAGTCCTCCAACTGTTGCCACAACATATCCTGTTTTTTGGTCTATTATTACTGTAGCTGCTTGTGTTGTTTCTCCTTCTCTTTTTTTAGATGCTTTTATGTATTTATCTTTTTGATGTTCATCTTCCACTATTGTTTGTATATTTGTATTTTGAGTACTGTATATTGTTAGACCACCACCATATACATAAGTTTCAGCATATTCTTTGTTCATTCCTTTTTCTTCTATTAAATCATTAACTAATTCATTTAACAATGCTTCTGTATGATATGAATATGATGCTTGATCTATAATTGTTCCTTTTGTGAATACAAGGCCTGTATTTACCTGTTCTTTTGCACTATCGTATTCTTCTTGAGATATTTTGCCTAATTCTAACATTTTATCTAAAACAGTAACTGTTCTATTTTTTATTTTATCTGTTTTATCTTCTCCTCCATAAGGATTGTATGCATTTGGTGAGTGAGTAATACCTGCTAAGAAAGCTGATTCTGCAAGAGTTAAATCTTTTGCATGTTTGTTAAAATAATATATAGATGCAGTTTCAACTCCATAATTTTTCTCACCTAAGAAAATTATGTTAAGATACATTTCAAGTATTTGGTCTTTTGATAGAATTTTTTCAACTTGATATGCTTTTGTAATTTCACCAATTTTTCTTTTCATACCTGCAAAACCAGAGTCATCTCTTTCGTCTGTTATATTCTTAATTAATTGTTGTGTAATTGTACTACCTCCAAATGATGAGTTTCCTCTATTAAATAAGAATGTTAATGTTGCTTTTGCAGTTCTAGGAATATCAACACCTTTATGTGAATAAAATCTTTCATCTTCTATAGATACAAATGCCATTGGTAAATAATCTGACATCTCACTTCTTGAAACCACTTGTCTTTTTTCTTTTGCACTTAATACTGCTATGACATTTCCATCTGAGTCTAGTACCTGTGAATTTGCATATTCAATTACTAAATCCTCTTTAGTAATTTTAAAATCGTCTCCAAACCATCCTGCAAATAGTCCTGCAATTACTCCTGCTAAGATTATTATTAGTAATAGTAATATTATTCCTATAATTTTTAATGCTTTTTTTAGCTTAGGATGTTTCTTTACTTTATCATTATTTTTTTTGCTTTTTTTACCTTTATTGTTCTTATATTTTTTTGTATCATATTTATCATCTTCTTTTTTCAATTTTATTCCTCCTTAGCGTAAAATATTAACACCCCTATTATATTATATAATTAAAAAAAGATAAAGAGTTTTTTTAAAAAAATCTCCACTTGTATGGAGATTTTTTTGTTACTTGTTATTGTATAATATTTTCTGCATTTATACTATTTACTGTATTTGTTTTATTTTTATCTTGCTCCTTATCATTAGCTTCTTTTACAGTTTGTAATTCTTTTATTAGTTCTTGTAATTTATTTAAGTCTTTTCCTATTTGCTCCCAATTATTGATATTAGTTGATTCTTCTAAATTATTATTTGCTTTTATTATTGCTTCTACTAATCCTTCAATAGTATCTGTGTTTTCAACCTCTATGCTTGTTGTATATTGTGAAGACACTAGCCTATTTAGAGCATCTTTTAAATTATCACCTATAGCAACCTTATTTCCAGATGCAACAATTACTTTTTTTAGTACAGGTATACTATTTGTTTCGTTTAGGGTTTGTTGATATATAGGTTCTACATAAATTAGCGTATTTTCGATTGGTACAACTATCATATTTTTAATTAATTTTGTTCCTGTTACATTTATATTTGCAATTTCTTTAGCAATTTTTTCATCTTGTTCTATTTGTTTATCAAGTTGCATTGTACCAACTATATTATTATCTGATGAAAATTTATATAATGTTAATTTATTATTTATTCCATTTGTTTCACCAATTAAATAAGCATTAATATTTTGTTTGTTTACAGGGGTATATGGAAGCATTATTCCAAGTCTTGCATCTTGTGAATCATTGGTTTTTAGCATTGTATAATATGGTTCCATTTCTACTCCTTTTGTACCTGTTGTTGCATATTTTGCTATTTCCCACTCATCATCTCCACGATAAAGTACATCTGTACCAACATTATGATACATTTCTAATATTTCTGCTTGTATTTTGTATAAATATTGTGGATATATAAAATGTTCTGATATATCTTGTGGTATATCTTCTCCATCTTTAAATAGTCCATCAAAAATTTTGCTATATGCCATAATTATTGGGTCTGTTTTATCTGTTATATAAAAATCTATTGTTCCATCATAAGCATTTACTAATACTTTTGCTGAGTTTCTTATATAATTAATTTGTTGTTTTGTATTCTTATATTCTATTGTTATTCCTTGTGAATATTGATATTGATTTGCTATTGTATAAGCATCAATTACCCATATTAAATTTCCATTTTTGTCTACAACAAGATATGGATTTTCATCATATACTAAATATGGTAAAACTTTTTCTGCTCTTTTCAAGATATTTCTATTAATTAATATTTTGCTATCTGAGTTTACATTACTAGAAAATGCTAAATTAATGTCTTTTTCTTTTATTGCTAATATAATTCTATCTATAAAATTTAAATTTAATCCTGAATTTCCATTATAGTTAAATTCTGCATTTTCTGATGCTGTTTTTGGATAATCAAACTCAGATTTATTTTTAGTATTTGTAACAACTGTATTTGTTGTATCTAATCCATAATAAATTCTAGGACTTTTAATACTAATTTTTTCCTTATTAGCATCTTGTTCAAAATCTTTTTGTATATATTCTATATTTCCATCCTCTAATGTATTTGTTGCAGATGTTATAATTACACCAAATCCATGTGTATATTCATAAGTTTTATTACTATAACTACCTCCTAAATTTGCCATTTCTCTAGGTGATAGATATACTAAGTTTTCTTTTCCATCAAATTCATATTTACTAACAACTTGATTTCTAAATGAATAATATCCAGTACTTGTTTGTAAATTATTTAATGTTTTTGCTGTAATATCTGAGCTTATAATTGGTATACCTTCTGCTACTTTTTGATTATTTTGTAATTCTTCATAGGTAATTGCTCCACTACTTTCAACCTGTTTTTCATCTATATTTATATTATAAGCATTTTGGGTATAATTGATATTTTGTTCTATATATTCTTTTTGCTTATCAAGTTCATTTGAATTTACAAATATAAGTTTACAAGCAATAATTATTATAAATAATAATACAAGATAAGCAGGAACAATTAATATATATGTTATAACTTTTTTTGTTTCCTTATTTGTAAATGCTTTTAGTGCTTTATATGCACAAACAATCATTACTACTGCTAAAATTCTATATCCCCATACTTTAATTGTTACATCTAATAATCCTGCTCCTACTAATTTTGTACTATTTTCAGTATTTATAGTTAGAAAATTTTGTCTCCCAATTGTTTGTGTATTTACTATGATTAAACTAGATAATAAAACAATTATAATCATTACATTTGTTTTTAAATGTTTTAAAAATGTATTTTTCTTTAATGTTTGTACACTAATTCCATCAAAATGTATATTAAACACAATTATGTAATATATTGCTGTATAAGCTGTAAGTCCTATCATTAAACAAATCATATAATTAATAACTAATTCTATAAATGGCTCTTGAAAGAAATAAAATCCCATATCCATATTAAATACTGGGTCATTAAATCCAAACCACCATGTATTAAAACATAACATTACTTTTTGTAAAAATAATCCTGATGTTACAATACTAATAATTGTTGCTCCAACAAAAGCTATTGACTTATTTGGAAATTTTGGCATTACTTTTTTTTCTTCATCAAAGAAACTTTTTAAACCTCTTTTAATAAATTTTGTTGTAATATATATTGCTATAAAAGTAATAACAAAATTCACAGCCATAGTAATATATTTATAATATAGGTTTTGATTAAAAACCTGCACATATTGTTCTCCAATTTCTAATGTTTCAAGGTAAGTTCCTCTGTATGAAATATATAGTGCTATAATTGCTATAACTACTGCTACTAAAACAAAAATTTTTCTTTTCTTATGTGTTTTTTTTGTTTCTACATTTTCTTTTTTAGCTTCCATATTTTCCTCCTACCTAAATTTACTATATAATAGCTTTAATAAAGTCTTCACTATTAAATATTTCCATATCGTCTATTTGCTCTCCAACTCCAATAAATTTTATAGGTATTTTATTTTCATTTACAATTCCTATTACTACTCCACCTTTTGCAGTTCCATCAAGTTTTGTAAGAACTAATCCTGTTATGCTTGTTGTCTCTTTAAATGCCTTTACTTGTGAAATTGCATTTTGACCTGTTGATGCATCAAGTACTAATAATACCTCTTTATCTGATGTTGGTAATTCTTTATCTATTACTTTTTCAATTTTCATTAATTCATCCATTAAATATTTTTTATTGTGAAGTCTTCCAGCTGTATCACAGATTAATACATCTGCATTTTTTTCTTTTGCAATTTTAATTGCATCATATACTACTGAAGCTGGGTCAATTCCTTCTTGTTTTTTTACAATATCACAGTCTGCTCTTTTTGCCCAGATTTCTAATTGTTCAACTGCTGCTGCACGAAATGTATCTGCTGCTGCAATAACAACTTTCTTTCCTTCTTTTCTTAATCTATTTGCTATTTTTCCAATAGATGTTGTTTTTCCTACTCCATTAACTCCTACTACAAGGATAACTGATGGAGTTGTATTTAATTTTAATGAATTTTCTGTTTCATCTAGTATTTCTTTCATTTCTTGTCGTAATGCTTCTTTTACTTGTTCTGCTTCTTTAATATTTTCTCTTTTTATTCTATTTCTTAATTTATCAATAATTCCTACAGAGGTTTCCATACCTATATCTGACATTATTAATATTTCTTCTAGTTCTTCTAAAAGTTCTTCATCTACTTTTCTAAATGTGCTAAAAACTCCATTCATTTTCTCATCTATTGAACTTTTAGTTTTACTTAATCCTTTTTTCAGTTTATCAAAAAATCCCATTTACACACCTCAATCTTTTATTTTATTACATTCTTTCTGGCATTTCTATACCTAAAAGCTCTGCACCTTGTTTTAAAACTTGTCCAACAATTTTAGTTAAATATACTCTTGCATTTTTAGTATCATTGTCTTCTACTATTATTTTATTTTCATTATAAAAACTACTAAAATTTTGTGCAAGTTCTATTAAATATCTTGCAACAAATGATGGCTCATTTTTTTCAGTTGCATTTATTAATACATCATTAAATTGATTTATAGTTTTTAGTACTTTAATAGAATGTTTATCTAATAACTTTTCTACTTTTATTTCATTATATGTTGGTATTTTATCTATACTTGAAAGTATACTATTTGTTCTAACATAAGTATATTGTACATAAGGTCCTGTTTCTCCTTGAAAGTTTAGTATTATATCCCAGTCAAATATTTCATCTTTTATTCTACTATTTGATAAATCATTAAATATTACTGCACCAACACCTACTTTTTTTGCAACATCTTCTTTGTTTTCTAAATTTGGATTTTTTTCTTCAATTATTACTTTAGCTCTTTGAATTGATTCATTTAACAAGTCTTCTAATTTTATAATGTTACCATCCCTTGTTGAAATTTTTCCACTTTTTAAATGAACCATTCCAAATGGTACATGTATTAAATTATTAGTATATTTTTCATCTAATCCTAATAATTTTGCAACCTCAAATATTTGTTTAAAATGTAATGTTTGTTCATAAGAGGTAACATATATTGCTTTATCAAAATTATATGTTCTTGCACGATATAATATTGCTGCTATATCACGAGTTGCATAAGTTGTTGAACCATTTGTTTTTTCTATTATACATGGAGTATTTATTCCTTTTTCTTGTAAGTCTACAATCCTTGCTCCATCTGATTCTTTTAATACACCTTTTTCTTCTAATTTATCTATAACCTCTTTGCATTTATCTTTATAAAATGCTTCTCCATTCCAAGAATCAAATTTACTACCTAATAAATCATATACTTTTTGAAACTCTTTTAGACTTAAATCTCTAAATTTTTCCCATATTTGTTGGCAATACTCATCTCCATTTTCTAACTTTTTGAAAGTATTTCTACATTCTTCTAATATAGTTTCATCTTCTTTACATGCTGCATTTATTCGTACATATATTTTGGTAAGTTCATTTATTGGGTCACTTTCTATGTCATATTCGTCTTTCCATCTTTTGTATCCTTCTATAATTTTACCAAATTGTGTTCCCCAATCTCCTAAGTGATTTATTCCTATAACATTATAACCTAAGTATTTATATATATTGTATAAAGCAGCTCCTATTACTGTAGTACGTAAATGTCCTACATGGAATGGTTTTGCAATATTAGGTGAAGAATAATCTATTACTATATTTTTTCCATTTCCAATTGTACTAGAGCCATATTTTTCTTTTTGTGTATCAACTTTCTCCAAAATATTTTTAACAAGTATATCTTGTTTAATGTAAAAATTTAAGTATCCTCCTACATTTTCTATTTTTTCTATAAAAGAATCATTATCTATTTCTAGTTTTTCTTTTATTTCTTCTGCTATATTTTGTGGAGATTTTCTTAATTCTTTTGCAAGTCTAAAACATGGTAATGCATATTCTCCCATTGTTTCGTCCTTTGGAATTTCTAAATATGAATTTATTTCTTTATCATCAATATCTATTACTTTTGATATTTTCTTTGATATTTCTGTTTTAAAATTTATCATTATTTTTCTCCTTGCTTTATTTTATATAATTATCTATTTCATATCTTATTTTAGTAATAAAGTCTTCTATACTCATTTGACCAATATCTCCATCTTTTCTTGAACGAATTCCTACAGAGTTATTTTCTAGTTCTTTATCTCCTATAATTATCATATATGGTACTTTTTGAAGCTGTGCTTCACGAATTTTGTAACCTACTTTTTCGCTTCTATCATCAACCTCTACTCTTATTTGTTTTGATTTTAACATTTCTTCTATTTTTCTAGCATATTCATGTTGTCTGTCTGTAATTGGTAATATTTTAACTTGAAGTGGTGATATCCATGTTGGTAAAAATCCTTTTGTTTCTTCAATAAGGAAAGATATAAATCTATCAAATGTACCAAGTATTGCTCTATGAATAACTACTGGTCTATGTTTTTCTCCATCTTCTCCAACATATTCTAGTTCAAAATTCTTTGGTAATAAAAAGTCTAGCTGACATGTAGATACTGTAACATCATGACCTAAAGCTGTTTTTATTTGAACATCTAGTTTTGGTCCATAAAAAGCTGCTTCTCCTTCTGCTTCATAGAAATTCAATTTTAATTCTGTTAAAATTTCACGAAGCTCAGATTCTGCTTTTTCCCACATTTGGTCATCATCAAAATATTTTTCTTTATTATTTTTATCTCTTAATGATAATCTAAATGTGTAATCTTTAAATCCAAAGTCTTTATATACATCTAGTATTAATTTTACTACCTTTTTAAATTCTTCTTTTATTTGGTCTGGTCTAACAAATAAATGTGCATCATTTTGACACATTTGTCTTACTCTTTCAAGCCCACATACACTTCCACTTGCTTCATATCTAAAATCATGTGCAAGTTCTCCTATTCTAATTGGTAAATCTCTATATGAACGCATTTTATTTTTATATATTAACATGTGGTGTGGACAATTCATTGGTCTTAATACCATTTCTTCATTATCTAATTGCATTGTTGGAAACATATCTTCTTTATAATGATCCCAATGACCACTTATTTTGTATAGGTCAACATTTGCAATTGATGGTGTATAAACATGACTATATCCCATTTCAATTTCTTTGTCTTGTATATATCTTTCTAGTAATCTTCTTATTGTAGCTCCATTTGGTAAATACATTGGTAATCCAGAACCTACTAATTTATGTGTCATAAATAACTCTAAATCTTTACCTATTTTTCTATGGTCTCTTTGTTTTGCTTCTTCTAGTTTTTGTAAATATTCTTCTAATTGACTTGCTTTAGGGAATGATATTCCATATATTCTTTGTAGCATTTTATTTTTTTCATTTCCTCTCCAATATGCACCTGAAGTAGATAATAGTTTTATAGCTTTTACTTTTCCTGTACTTGGAATATGTGGTCCAGCACATAAATCTGTAAAGTCTCCTTGTTCATAAAAAGATATTTCTTCACCTTCTGGTAAATCTTCTATTAGTTCTACTTTATAATCTTCTTTTCTTTCTTTCATAAATTTTATTGCTTCATCTCTTGGTAAGACAAATCTTTTTAGCTCGTAATCTTCTTTTATTATTTTTTTCATTTCTTCTTCAAATTTTAATAAATCTTCTTCAGTAAATGGTTTTTCTACATCAAAATCATAATAAAATCCTTCATCAATAGCAGGTCCTATTGCAAGTTTTACATTAGGATATATTCTTTTTACTGCTTGAGCTAGAATATGAGATGTTGTATGCCAATATGTTTTTTCTTCAACCTCCATTGTTTTTCCACCATCTAATTTAATTTTAAACATATTTCATTCCTCCTTAAAATTTAAGCACCCCTATAGGCACTTATTATTACCTATAGGGGTGCTTTTATAACACGGTTCCACCCTATTTTTAACTTAATTTATGATTATAACGGAATCACCGTCTAGTTTTTGCTAGCAACCTTTTGAGGTAGTTTTTCAAATATGTTTTCTAAGATTTACTTTCAGCCTATGATAAATCCTCTCTATTAGTAACCTTTATTTTACTTTTTCTCAAACTTGTTTTTATTTTTTATATACATATATTATACGACTTTTTTCTAAAAAGTCAAGAGTTAATGCTTTAAATATTTTTATCATTTCTTATTTTTGACATTGGCAAAAGTATTTTTTTACTTCTTCTAATTCTTTTACTCCATTACTTTGCTCTTTTATTATTGTTTGAGCTACAGTTTTTAATCTAGGATCTATTGTGTATTTTAATAAATTATGGCACATACTAATAGCACCTTCATGGTGCGGAATCATTTCATTAACAAAATCTAGATTAATATTTATACATCTATTACTATTTTTCATCCTACATATCATATTTTTAGTAATTTCAAAATATTCTTTCATATAACAATTTACATTTTCTATTGTATTTATATATCCACTTGTTGTTCTTGCAATTTCTTTCATTTGTTCAATTCCTTTTGTTTGCATTTGAATTATTCCGTTTGCAATTTTTTGTAATGGTTGGAAATTAGTATATATTAATAAATTTTCACACATATATATTGCTGCTTGATGATGAGGTATCATACATTTAATAAAATTAATTGTTATACTATTGGTTATTGTTTGTGATAACATTTCATTTTCCATATTATCTAGTATATTATCAAATTTTTTTAAATATCTATTTGCATTTTCTATATTTCTACAGTTCATTTATAACACACTCCTTTTATATTACATTATATAAAATCATTCTAATTTTGGTTCCCATTTTTTTAATAACAAATATTGTATATATTTAAAATTCTTGTTAATACTATCCTTAGGTGGTGATTTTTATGACAAGTAAAGAACTTTTATATGTTGAAGATGCTTTAGGACATGAAAATTTTATGAAATCATGTAGTCAA
>CANPWI010000042.1 GCA_947584125.1 uncultured Clostridia bacterium | reverse complement strand
ATTTTCAATTATTTTAAAATCTTCTTCTGGAAATTGATTAGCTATAAATTTTTGTGCTGGAACTCCACTATATACTAATAAGTCTGGATTTGTACCATAAGCAGTTTGTACATTTTTTGAATCATATAATCCATCAAAATTTTCTTTACTACATAAGTTTGAGCCAACAAAACCTGTATAACCTACTAAACTTTTCATTTTCATACTCCTAATACTTTTTTGTTAATATATATCATATTTTGTCATTGTTTTCAATATTTTTTGCTTAAATTTAATTATATTACATTATTAGATAATATTTATAACAAAAAATCAATAAAAATTTCCTAGATTATCTAGGAAATTTTTATTATGAATTTTTATTTATATTGTGTTTTTTCTATAATAGAATTACTTATATTTTTAACTGTTTCTGATGGTGTATAATCTGTTTCTCCAAATACTTCTTGATGTAATCTTTTTACATTTTCTTCTAAGTTTACTGGTACTCCATACCATACTTTATTTATTGTTGCTCCTTTTACCTCATAAGGCCATCCTATGCTTTCTACTACATCATAAGATGCAATTTGTGGAATTAGAGATAATATTTCTGAAGCAGAAACATTTGTGTTTATAGATGGTAAGATTTGGTCAGCTAAATTGTTTAATTGTCCAATATTCATTTTCTTTGCTTTGTTTAATACTGCTGTTAATACCTCTCTCATTCTTTCTGTTCTTTTATAGTCTCCTCCTGATGTATAACGAATTCTTGCGTAAGCTAATGCTTGTACTCCATTTAAGTTTTGAGTTCCTGCAGTTGTAATATGGCTTCCGTTTTTTCCTTCATCATGATTAATACTATCAATATATCCATTAATATATTTTAATTCTTCAGAATCAACATTTATATTAACTCCACCAACTGCATCTACAACATCCATTACAACATAAAAGTTTATTGCTACAAATTCTTTTATATCTAAATCTAAGTTTGTGTTTAACGTACTAATTGAAAGTGCTGGTCCTCCATAAGCATAAGCATGTGTTACTTTATCTAAGCTACGACCTGGTATTTTTAAATAACTATCTCTATATACAGAAATTAGTTTTACTTGTTTTGTTTTTTCATTTATGCTTGCTATAATAATACAATCGCTTCTACCTTCATCTAAATTATCGGCTCTTGTATCTGTTCCAAGTAATACTATATTTCTAAGACCTGTGTCTACTCCTTCATTTATTTCAATTTCACTTGTGTCAATTTCTACATGGTTCATTTTATTATATTTAGAATATACATATCCTAAAGCAGAACCTGCTAATACTATTATTATTACTAATATTACAAGTAATGTTATTCCTACTTTTTTCTTTCCACTCATTTTTTTCTTATTATTTCTATCCATTCGTGCTCCCATTTTTTTACCTCTTTCTTTTTGTATTTTTTCATATTATATTACTTTTTTTGATATATTGCAACACAAAATAGATATTATATTCCCATAATATTATAACCGCTGTCTGCGTATATAATTTGTCCTGTTATTGCACTTGACATGTTGCTAAATAAAAATGCTATAGCATCTCCTACTTCTTTTGTTGTTACATTTTTTCTAAGTGGTGCTTTTTCTTCTACTACTGTTAATATGCTTCCAAAGTCTTTTATTCCTTTTGCTGATAATGTTTTTATTGGGCCTGCTGATATTGCATTTACTCTTATTCCTTTTGGTCCTAGATTATCTGCTAAATATCTTACACTACTTTCTAATGCTGCTTTTGCAATTCCCATTACATTATATCCTTCTAATACTTTTGTTGAACCATGATATGTTAATGTAACTAAGCTTGCTCCTTCGTTTAACATTTCTATTTCGTTTGCAATTCTGCTAATTGCTACAAATGAGTATGCACTTACATCATTTGCATGTGCAAAACCTTCTCTTGATGTGTTTATAAAGTCGTTTCTTAAGTCTTCTGTATTTGCATGTGCTATGCTATGTAATATTGCATCTATTTTTCCATTCTCTTTTTTTATTTTTTCTAAACATTCTTTTATAGCTTCGTCTGTATCTACGCTACATTCATAAGCTACTGAACCAGGTATTTCTGATATTAATTCTTCAACTTTATCTCTATTTTCCTCTCCATTGAATGTAAATAATACTTTTGCACCATTTTCATAAGCAGATTTTGCTGCTCCCCATGCTATACTCCATTTGTTTCTAATTCCCATTATTAATACTGTTTTGTTTTCTAATATCATTTTTATTTCCTCCTAATTAATTTTTAAATATTCTCCCATATTTCTAAATTTTTGATAACGATTTTCTAAAAGTTCATCTTTGTTTAATTTTTCTAATTGTTTTATATTTGATTGTATTTCTTCTTTTATTTCTTGGCTAACCATTTTAATGTCTTTTTCTGCACCTTCTTTTGGCTCTTTAATTATTTTGTCTATTACTTTTAAGTCTTTTAAGTCTTTTGCTGTTATTTTCATTATTTCTGCAGCTTCTTTAACTTTTTTTCCATCTTTCCATAATATACTTGCAAATCCTTCTGGTGATAAAATTGAGTATATTGCATTTTCTAGCATTAATACTTTATCTCCAACACCAATGGCAAGTGCTCCTCCACTTGAGCCTTCTCCTATTATAATAACTATTATTGGAACTTTTATGTTGAACATTTCCATTATATTTTTTGCTATAGCTTCTCCCTGTCCTCTTTCTTCTGCTCCAATTCCAGGATATGCTCCTTTTGTATCTACGAATGTAATTATTGGTCTATCAAATTTTTCTGCTTGTTTCATAAATCTTAAAGATTTTCTATATGCTTCTGGATTTGGCATTCCAAAGTTTCTAATTATGTTTTCTTTAGTATTTCTACCTTTTTGCTGTGCTATTATTGTATAACTTTTTCCTTCAAGTGTTGCAATTCCACATACTGTTGATTTATCATCACTAAAATTTCTGTCTCCATGTAGTTCTATAAATTCATCAAATATATTATTTATGTAATCTAATGCTGTCGGTCTAGTTTTGCTTCTTGCTAATGTTACTCTATCCCAAGCAGTTAATTTTTCTGGCATTTTTTCACATCCCTTCATATTTTATTTGTGCATAATTAACAATTTATATAGTACATCTTTCATTTCTTTTCTGTGTACAATTTTATCTATAAATCCATGTTCTTGTAAAAATTCTGCTGTTTGGAAACCTTCTGGCAATTTTTGTCCTATTGTTTGGCTTATTACTCTAGGTCCTGCAAATCCTATCATTGCTTCTGGTTCTGCAAGTATTATATCTCCAAGACTTGCAAAGCTTGCTGTAACTCCTCCGATATGTTGGGTCTGTTAAAACAGATATGTATAAATTTCCTGCTTTATTTAGTTTTGATATTGCTGCTGATGTTTTTGCCATTTGCATTAATGATATTATTCCTTCTTGCATTCTTGCACCACCAGAAACTGAAAATATTATTATTGGTAATTTTAGTTCTATTGCTTTTTCTATTGAATATGTAATTTTTTCTCCTACAACACTTCCCATACTTCCCATTAAAAAGTTTCCATCCATTATGCAGATAACTACATCTTCTCCATAAATTTTTCCAGTTCCACATTTTACTGCTTCATCTAATCCTGTTTTTTCTCTTAATGTTTCTATTTTTTTTGAATATTCTTTTATGTTTAATGGATTAACATTTTCTATGTTTAATTCAAATTCATTAAATGTGCCTTCATCAATAATTTGCTTTAATCTTCTTCTACTTGATAATCTAAAATGATAATCGCAATTAGGGCATATACTATAATTATTATGCAAATCTTCTTTGTATAATATTTCTTTACATTTATCACATTTAACCCATTTTCCTATAGGAATATCTGCTTTGGAGTGTGAATTTTGAGTTTCATCATTGCTTATATTTCTTTTTTTAATTTTATCAATAACCAATTTTATCACTTTCCTTTAGTTATATTATTTCATTTCTTTTTCTATAAAAGATGTGTCAAAATCTCCTTTTTCAAATTTAGAATTTTCCATTATTTTATATAAAAAGTCTATATTTGTATCTATTCCATCTATTACAAGTTCTTCTAATGCTCTTTTCATTTTATTAATTGCCATTTTTCTGTCTTCTGCATGTACAATTATTTTAGCTATCATTGAATCGTATACTGGTGGAATTGTATAGCCTGTATAAACTGCTGTGTCTATTCTAACTCCATTACCACCTGGTAAATTTAGGTCTATTATTTTTCCTGGACATGGTTTAAAGTTTTTTTCTGGATTTTCTGCATTTATTCTACATTCTATACTGTGTCCTCTAAATTCAACATCTTTTTGTGATATTCTTAGTTTTTCCCCTGAAGCAATTCTTAATTGTTCTTTTACAATATCAATTCCTGTAACCATTTCTGTAATTGGATGTTCAACTTGGATTCTTGTATTCATTTCCATAAAGTAAAAATTCTTATCTTTATCTACTAAAAATTCTATTGTTCCTGCATTTGTATATTTTGAAGCTTTTACTGCTTTTATTGCTGTTTCTCCCATTTTTGCTCTTAATTTATCATTTAATATTGTAGATGGTGTTTCCTCTAATATTTTTTGGTTTCTTCGTTGCACTGAACAATCTCTTTCTCCTAGATGTATAACATTTTCATGTTCGTCAGCTAAAATTTGTATTTCTACATGTCTAGGATTTCTTATAAATTTTTCCATATATATTTCGTCATCATTAAAAGAAACTTTTGCTTCTTGTTTTACAACATTATATGCATTTTCAAGGTCTTCAATTTTTTCAACAATACGAATTCCTTTTCCTCCACCTCCAGCTGCTGCTTTTAGTATAACTGGAAATCCTATTTTTTGTGCTAACATTTTTGCTTCTTTAAAACCTTTTAAGCTTCCTTCTGAACCTGGTATCACAGGTACTCCTGCTTTTTTCATTAGTTCTTTGCTGTTTGATTTGTTTCCCATTAATTCTATTACTTTATAAGATGGTCCAATAAATTTAATTCCACTTTCTTCGCACATTTTTGCAAAGTTAGCGTTTTCAGATAAAAATCCAAAGCCTGGATGAATACTATCACAACCTGTTATGCAAGCTGCTTCTAATATATTCTTTTTATTTAAATAGCTTTTACTAGATGTAGCAGGTCCTATACATATTGCTTCATCTGCAAGTTTTGTATGTAATGAATTTTTATCTATTTCTGAATATACTGCTACTGTTTTTATTCCAAGTTCTTTACATGCTCTTATTATTCTAACAGCTATTTCACCACGATTTGCAATTAATACTTTTTTTAACATTTTAGTCTCCTTATTATAATTTTATAATTACTTTTATCATTTATGTTAGTCTTTGGTTAATTAAATTTGCATATTATACTATTGCAAATGTTAATTCTCCTTTTACTGCTACTTTTCCGTCAACTGTTGCAACTGCTTCTCCAACACCTATTGGGCCTTTTCTTTTTATTATTTTTACCTCTAATTTTAATACATCTCCTGGTACTACTTGTTTTTTGAATCTTAATTTATCTACTCCACCAAATAATGCATTTTTTCCTTTATATTCATCTAATGATAATATTGCAACAGCACCTGTTTGTGCAAGCGCCTCTATTATTAGTACACCTGGCATTATTGGATTTCCAGGAAAATGCCCTTGAAAGTGTGGTTCATTTATACATACTGTTTTATATGCAATACATGACTCTCCTGGTACTAGACTTTCTACCTTTTCTATCATTAGAAATGGTGGTCTTTGTGGAATTATTTCCATTATATCATTTATATTTAACATTTTTATTTTCCTTTCATTGCTTTTTTATTTATTTTATGTTAAAATATTCAAGTAACAAATTTTTATTAAAGGAGGTCGTAAAATAATGTACGACATTAACAAATTACGGAAGGAATTAGAAAGCAATCCAAAACAACGGATACTTTTAGATATCCTTCACAGGCAAATTGTACTGTCTAACTATGCTAAGAAAATTAAGATATGTCTTGATTCTTCTAGTAGGTACAGTAGCAAACTTAAAAAGTCAACTTTAGGTATGCTTGGTTATACACCAACATGCAAAAAGCTTGGCACTGAGTTTGATATAGTTCGCCTTTAATAATTTGTTCCTTAAGAGAGAAAAACTTTTTTGTTTTTCTCTCTTTTATTTAATTATAAATAATGTTTTTCCGTAATCTACCATTTCTCCGTCTTCAACACATATTTTTACTATTTCACCATCAAATTCAGATTCTATTTCGTTCATAAGTTTCATTGCTTCTATTATACATAGAATATCTCCTTTTTTTACTTTGCTTCCTACCTCTACATATTTGTTAGCTGTTGGAGATGATTTAGAATAGAATGTTCCAACCATTGGTGATTTTATTTCTTTTCCATCAATTTTTTCTTCGTTTATTATCATTGATTGAGGTTCTTTAACTATTGGTAATGTTTCTTTTTTTTCTTTTGTTTCTGCTTCTTTTTTCATACTTATTTTTACTCCGTCTGGGAATTCAATGTCTATTGATGTTAATTTTGATTCTCCCATGTCATCCATTAATCTTTTAATTTCTTCGTATTTCATAAATACCTCCTTATTAATCTTCATATTTTTTTAATATTAAAGTGCTATTGTGTCCACCAAATCCTAGTGAATTTGACATTGCAATTTTTACCTCTTTTTTTCTTCCTTCATTTGGAACTATATCTAAATCACATTCTTCATCTGGAACTTTGTAACCTATTGTTGCTGGTATAAATCCGTCTTCAATTGCTTTTACACATACTATTGTTTCAATTCCTCCTGCTGCACCTAGCATGTGACCTGTGTTTCCTTTAGTTGAACTCATCATTACATTTTTGCTTGCTTCACCTAATGCTTTTTTTACTGCCATAGTTTCACAAGAATCGTTTAAGTGTGTTGATGTTCCATGTGCATTTATATATGTTATTTCTTCTGGTTTTATATTTGCGTCTTTAATAGCATTTTTCATTGCTCTTGCACCACCTTCTCCTTCAGGTGCTGGTGATGTAATGTGGAAAGCATCTGATGTTGCTCCATATCCAATTATTTCAGCATATATTTTTGCTCCTCTTTTTTTAGCATGTTCTAATTCTTCTAGTATAACAACTCCTGCTCCTTCTCCCATTACAAATCCATTTCTTTCTTTGTCGAATGGTATACTTGCTCTTGTTTTATCTGTTTCTTGTGATAATGCTTTAAGGTTCATAAATCCTGCAATTCCTGTTGGTGTAATTGATGCTTCACATCCACCTGCAAGCATTAGGTCTTGATAACCATGTTTTATTATTCTATAACTTTCTCCAATAGAATGTGTTCCTGTTGCACATGCTGTAACCATTGAGAAAGATTCTCCTTTTGCTCCAATATCTATTGATACATTTCCTGCTGCCATATTTACAATACTCATTGGTATATACATTGGAGATATTCTGTCAGGTCCTTTATTTATATATGTTGTAACTTGTTCTTCTATAGTGTCTAATGCTCCAATACCAGTGCTTATTGCAACTCCAAATCTCTCTGCATCAATTTTATTTACATCTATATTTGCATCTTTTACAGCTTCTCTTGCTGCAACAATAGCAAATTGTGAAAATTTTCCTATTCTTTTTGTTTCTCTTCTATCAAAGTGTTCTTCTGGATTGTATCCTTTTACTTCTGCTGCAAGTTTTACTTTAAAATTTTCTGTATCAAAGTGTGTGATTTTATCAATTCCACATTTTCCTTCTTTAATTCCATTCCAAAATTCTTCTACATTGTTTCCAATAGGAGTTATTGCTCCTAATCCTGTTATAACAACTCTTCTTTCCATATTCTTCTCCCTTTTAACTTAAAATTACATAACCATGCCACCATCTATATTTATAACTTGACCTGTTATATATGAACTATCATCTGATGATAAGAATTTAACTACTCTTGCTACCTCGTTTGCTGTTCCCATTCTTTTTAGTGGTATTTGTGCATTAATTCCTTCTTTTACACTATCTGATAATACTTCTGTCATGCTTGTAGCTATAAATCCTGGTGCTATTGCATTTACTAATATGTTTCTACTTGCAACCTCTTTTGCTAAACTTTTTGTAAATCCAATAATTCCTGCTTTTGATGCTGAGTAATTTGTTTGACCTGCATTTCCTGTAACTCCAACCACTGATGATACATTTATAATTCTTCCTGATTTTTGTTTTATCATATATGGTATTACATTTCTTGTTACATTAAATGTTCCAACTAAATTTATATTTATTACACTTTCAAAGTCTTCTTTTTTCATTCTCATAATTAATCCATCTTTTGTTATTCCTGCATTATTAACAAGTACATCTATTTTTCCTAATGTTTCTATTGTTTCTTTTACCATTTTTTCTGTGTCTTCAAAGTTTGATACATCACCTTGAACAAAAACTACTTTTGCGCCATATCCTTCTAATTCTTCTTTTAATGCATCCATTTCTGGACCTTTGCTTCTATAGTTTGCTGAAATATCAAATCCGTTTTTAGCAAGTTCAATTGCTACCTCTTTTCCTATTCCTCTTGTTGCACCTGTAATTAATGCTACTTTTCTTTCACTCATTTTATTCTTCCTTTCAAATATCTATTTTTTACTTAAATATTATATAATAAAACTTTTAAAAAAGCATTAGACTTGGTGGTCAGCTATATAAGATATTGTATTGTTTAAACTTTCTACATCTTGTATATTTAGAATTTTAACCTCTTTGTTAATCTTTTTTATAAAGCCTGATAATACTTTTCCTGGGCCAATTTCAATAAATGTATCTACTCCTTGATTTATCATGTTTTGTACTGATGCGCTAAATTTTACAGGTGATATAATGTGTTTTGATAATATACCTTTTATATCATCTTTTTCATTATATTCTTGTGCATCTATATTTTTAATTACTTTTTTTGAAGCATTATTATTAATTTTTATTTTATCTAATTCTTTTTCTAGTTTATATGTTGCTGTAATTAGTTTTTCTGTATGAAATGGTCCACTTGTTTTTAGTTCAATAGCTCTTTTTGCTCCTAATTCTTTTGCTTTTTCCATTGCTACAAGTACAGCTTTTTTTTCTCCTGATATTGCTACTTGGCCTGGGCAATTATAATTTGCTGGAACTACAAATCCTGCTTCTTTTGAAAGTTTACAAGCTTCTTCTACTTTTTCATCTTCTAATCCAATAATTGCTGCCATTGCCCATTCCCCATTTGGAACACTTTCTTGCATATATTCTCCTCTTTTTTGCACAATTTTCATTCCATCTTCTTTATTAATATATCCACTATATATTAGTGCTGTATATTCTCCTAAACTAAGGCCTGCTGAAATATCTGCTTCTATTTTATATTTTTTAAGCAATTCTAAAATTGCAAGACTCATAACTAAAATACATATTTGTGTATTTTTAGTTTCTGATAATTCTTCTTCTGTAGATTCATAAGTTAATTTTGCAACATCAATTCCTGTAATATTTTTTGCTGTTTCATATATATTTCTAACCTCTTCAAAATTTTCGTATAAATCTTTTCCCATTCCTACAAATTGTGCTCCTTGACCTGGAAAAACAAATCCTAATTTCATTTTTATTCCTTCTTTCTTTATAATTTATATTTCTATTAAAATACTACCTATATTTAGTCCACCGCCATATCCAATTAGTATTACTTTATCTCCATTTTTTAATAATTTTTTATTGTACATTTCATCTAGGCAAATTGGTATGCTTGCATTAAATGTGTTTCCTATTTCTTCTATGTTTATGTATGCTTTTTCTTTTTCTATGTTTAATCGTTTTAATATGCTGTTTAAGATTTTTATATTAGATTGATGTGGAATTATATATTTTATTTCATCAATTTTTGTATTTGTTTTTTCTAATAAGTTTTCTATATTTTCTACTGTTTTTGTAACTCCAAATTTATATACTGATTTTCCATCCATATATAAACTTTCGTTATTATTACATGTTAAAATTTGACCTTCTTGACCTAAACTTTCTATATTGCTGAAATATTCTTTTTTCACATTGCTTTTTCCGATTAGTGTTGCACCTGCACCATCTCCTAGTATTGCAAGTGTGTTAATATCTTTATTATCTAAATATTCAGATATTTTTTCTACTCCAATAACTAATCCATATTGTATTTCTCCCATTGCAATATATTTTCTTATTATATCTATTGCATTTATGTATCCGCTACACCCTACTAGTATATCCATACATATACATTTCGGTATGTTAAATTCTTTTTGCATTAAAAAAGATATTCCTGGCATTAATTTAGCAGTTGATGTTGTTGCTACAATAATCATTTCTACTTTTTTTATATCAAAATTATTTTTTTGAATTAAATCTTCTATAGATTTTTTTGCTAGTTCTTCAATACTTTCTTCTTTTGAGATAAATCTTTGTTTTATACCAGTTCTATGTTCTATCCAGTTTTCTTCTAATTTGAATTTTTGGTTTAATTTTTCATTTGTAATTATTTCTTTAGGCAAATATGAGCCTGTTGCAATTATTTCTATATTTTCCATAAATTGTACTCCCTTTTTCCCTTTTATATTTTATATAATATTTTTAAGAAAAAGTCTATTAGACTGAGTAGTCATATTAATGCTTCATATTTTTCTTCAAATATGTTTAAAAATTCAGAAATTATTTCTTCTTTTTTTAAATCTTTTTTTAATATATTTTTTAAAGATATTGCAATATCTTTTACATCTTCTTCAAATTTATTTTGATTAACATTTATTCCTATTCCTATTATTAGTTCTTTAACAATTTCCTTTTGTGTTATACTTTCTGTTAAAATTCCAGCTAACTTTTTTCCATTATATACTACATCATTTGGATATTTTATTTCTAAATTTATATTGTATAAATTATTTATAGATTTTACTATACATTCTGCTATTATTATTGTTAAATTTTTTAGCTTGTTTATATTGCAGTTTGGATACAAAACTAGTGTGAAGGTTATATTTGCCCCTTTTTCTGTATACCATTTTCTATTATGCGTGCCTATTCCATCTGTTTGCATTTTTGCTATAAATATAGAACCATTTTGTATATTTTGATTTTTTATTCTTCTTTTTGC